>DASWJA010000218.1:0-5048 GCA_036397375.1 Candidatus Limnocylindria bacterium | reverse complement strand
AGGCCATCGAGGGCATCATCAATGGCATCTACTTCAACCAGGGCGAGGTGTGCTGCGCCGGTTCGCGCCTGTTCGTCCAGGAATCGGTCTATGAGCCCCTGCTGGACAAGCTGAAGGACCGATTGTCGACCCTTCGCGTCGGCGACCCGCTCGACAAGAACACCGATGTCGGGGCCATCAACTCCGCCGGCCAGCTGGCCAAGATCGCCGAGCTGGTGGACTCGGGCATTGCCGAAGGCGCCGAGATTTTCCAGCCCGACTGCGTCCTGCCCGACAAGGGCTTCTTCTTCCGGCCCACGCTGTTCACCGGCGTGTCGCAGAGCCACCGCATCGCGCAGGAGGAAATCTTCGGGCCGGTCCTGTCGGTCCTGACGTTCCGGACCCCGGAAGAGGCGGTCGAGAAGGCCAACAACACTCCCTACGGCCTGTCGGCCGGGGTGTGGACCGAGAAGGGGAGCCGCATCTTCAAGATGATCGGCGCCATGAAGGCCGGGGTGGTGTGGGCCAACACCTTCAACCGATTCGACCCCACCTCCCCGTTCGGCGGCTACAAGGAATCCGGTTATGGGCGTGAGGGCGGCCGCCACGGGCTGGGCGCCTACCTGCGCCTGGACGGCACGGCCTAACCGATGGCCACCGCTCGACGGCCCAGCCCACGACCCACGGCAGGAAGGCCCACCGCCACCCGGCGCCGCGTGGCCCGCGCCACGGTCCTCGACGCCCGCGCGCCGGCGCCACTGGCCCTGCGGGATGGAGCCGGGGCCGCCGCGGAACGGCTCGGCGTGCGCAAGACGTACAAGCTGTTCATCGACGGCGCGTTCCCGCGCACCGAGTCGGGGCGGTCGTACCTGGTCTATGGGGCGCGGGGCGAGCTGCTGGCCAACGCGTGCCGCGGCACCCGCAAGGACATCCGGGACGCCGTGCGCGCCGCGCGCAAGGCCCAGCCGGGATGGGCGGCCAAGACCGCCTTCAACCGGAGCCAGGTCCTGTACCGCATCGCCGAGCTCATGGAGGGGCGCCGCGACCAGTTCGTGGCCGAGGTCATGACTGCCGAGGGCGCGGGCAAGCAACGCGCGCGGCGCCTGGTGGACGCGGCCATCGACCGCTGGGTGTGGTACGCCGGTTGGGCCGACAAGTTCCCCCAGATCCTGGGCAACGTGAACCCGGTCGCGGGGTCCTATTTCAACTTCAGCATTCCCGAGCCGACCGGCGTGGTTGGGATCATCGCCGCCGAGGGCTCGGCGCTGCTCGGGCTCGTGAGCCGGCTGGCGCCCGTCATCGTGTCGGGCAACGCGGCGGTCGTGATCGCCAGCCAGACGCGCCCGCTCCCGGCTATCACCCTGGCCGAGGTGATCGCCACCTCCGACGCTCCGGGCGGCGTCGTGAACGTCATCACCGGCCTGCGCCGCGAGCTGGTCGGCCACCTGGCGAGCCACATGGACGTCAACGCCCTGGACGGCTTCGGGCTGGAGGCGGCCGCGGTGACGGCGGTCGAAGAGGCCGCCACCGACAACGTCAAGCGCTTCGCGCGCCCCCCGTCAGGCGGCCTGAACGGCTACGACTGGCTCGCCCCGGCCGCCCAGTCGCCCTACCTCATCGGCGAGTTCGTCGAGATCAAGACGGTCTGGCACCCCATCGGCGTCTGAGCCCTCAGGGGCTGGCGCTGATGTTCCCGGCCGCGACCGGGTGGGTCCGCGCATTGTCATCAGGCCAGATGCGGAGGGCGCAGTACTGCTCCGAGGTCTCGATCATCTCGCTCTTGAAGCCCATGAAGGTGGACCGATCCGGATCGGCGGCCGAAGCGGGCCCGGTGTCGAGGACCCGGAACCACGCGTCGTCGCCGGGGAGCTCGATCACGTCGGGATGGGTTGAGGTCACCTTCGTGAGAACGCCTCCCAACCAGGCACGGCCGGTTGCGGCATCGACCGCCAGGCAGGTCACCTCGCCCCAGTAGTCGATCTGGTGGCCGTCGAAGACGAATGAATGGTGGAACGCGCCCGAGGCGCTGCCATTCGGATGCTGCACCGCGCTGAACGAGAACTGGACGTCCACCTCACCGGCGAACAGGAAGTGGCCGCCGCCGGTCATCAGCGGGCCGCTCTGACCGGCCACGCTGAGCGGCAGGCAGGCCAGGGCCCCGGCGACGGCGATCGAGACGGCGACACGACGAAAACTGGGCACGATCTCTCCTTCATCCTGAGGATGGAGCGCCACCATCCCGCGCCCTGAAGCTCGCGTCTTGCATGACGTCGCTGGTTTGGACGGGCGCAACATGAACCCCGCGGCCGACTGGCTCGGTAGGCAAGGTATGGGTATGGCCGCAGCCAGCACACCGGTCTCGCTCGGCGCCCGGCGGATCGAGCACCGCGACGTGCCCGGCTTCGCAGTGCGGCGGCTTGAGTTCCCGCCGGACCTCACGCTCCCGACCCATGACCACCGCGATGCCACGATCGCCGTCGTTCTGCGCGGCGGCTTCGAGGGTCGCTGGACGTGGGGCCACGGCACCTGCTTGCCGGGTGTGCTCATCGTCGAGCCGGCAAGCGCTCAGCACGCGAACCACTTCGGGCCGGATGGCGCGGTGGTCGTGACCGTCCAGCCGACCCCAACCCTTGCCGCCTCGCTCAACGATCCGAGCCGGGTGCCCAGCCCTGAAGCGCTGGCACTGGCCTGGCGCGCGGCAGCCGAGCTGCGGGTCGTAGACGACCTGACCCCGATCGCGCTGGAAGGGCTCTCTCTCGAGCTTCTTGCCGTCGCCAGCCGCGCCGCTGTGCCGTCGCCCCGAATCGCCCCCTGGCTTGAACGCGCGACCGAGATCGTGGAGGAGCAGTACGCCCGTCCACTGGCGCTCGGAGTCGTGGCGGAAGAGGTTGGGGTCCATCCGGTCCATTTGGCGCGAAGCTTTCGCGCCCATCACGGCCGGAGCGTGGGGAGCTACCTCCGCGAGGTCCGCGTCCGGCGCGCTGCCGCGCGATTGGCGACCGGGAACGAATCGATCGCCGAGATCGCCCTGGCCGTCGGGTTTGCCGACCAGAGCCACATGCACCGCTGGTTCGTGCGTTTCATCGGCGAGACGCCGGCGCGCTACCGACGTCAGCTGCGCGGCGACTGATCGCCGGCGTCTGATCGGGAGCGGCCGATCCATCGAAGTATCGCCAGATGTCCACTCACAGCGACCCTAGAAGGACGATTCCGTCCGTCGAGCCCGCGCGGTGTCGACCGCTGAGCGTGGAGCACGACGTGGACGCGTCGGAACCGGCCAACAGCGGCGCCTAAGGTTCGACGACAGCGAATTCTGGCAACTATGGCGGGCGGGCAAACCTCGGCTGGTGCCTTCACAGGCCCAGCACCAGGCGGGCGATCTCGAAGTAGATGATCAGCCCGGTCCCGTCCACCACGGTCGTGATAAGTGGCGCGGAGACGACAGCGGGATCGACCCGCAATCGACGCAGGACAAGCGGCAGGGCGGCGGCCACGGTGGCCGCCCATACACAGATGGCGATGATCGTGAGCGCCACCACCACGCCGATATCGGCGCTCACCCCCAGCAGCTCGGCCCGCACGAACGCGGCCACGGCCATGACCCCGCCCAGGACCAGTGCCACCCGCATTTCCTTGAAGACGATCCACGCGATGTCGCGCATCGCGACCTCGTTGAGGGCCATGGCGCGCACGATGAGCGTGACCGTCTGGCTGCCGATGTTGCCGCCGGTGCCGATGAGCAGGGGGATGAAGAAGCTCAGGGCCACGACATCGGTCAGTTCGCCCTGGAAGTTCTGGAGCACGGTGCCGGTGTAGCCCGCCGCCACGAAGAGGAGCAGGAGCCAGATCACGCGCTTGCGCACCAGAAGCGGGACGCTCGCCAGGCGGTAGGGCAGGTTCAACGGCTGCGAGCCACCCAGCCGCTCGATGTCCTCGGTGGCCTCGGCCTGGAGCACGTCGGCCACGTCGTCCTCGGTGATGATCCCCAGCAGGTGGTCGTCATCGTCGACGACCGGGATGGCCAGCAGGTTGCGGTCGGTCAGCAGCCGGGCCGCAGCCTCCTGGTCGGCGGATGCCCGAACCCGGACCGTGGTCGGGGCCATGAGCTCGCTCACCGGCGTTTCGCCGGGGCTCAGGAGGAGCCGATACAGGGACAGAACGCCAAGCAGGTGGCGTTCGGCGTCCACGACATAGACGTAGTTCACCGTCTCCGCCTCGTCCACCAGGCGACGAATGGCCGAAATGGCCTGGTCGCTGGTGGCGTCGGCGGCGACCGCCACGAAGGCGGGAGTCATGATCCCGCCGGCGCTGTCGGGTGGATACGCCGCCAACCCGCGGATCTCGGCCGCATCCTCGGCGCGCATGCGGACCAGGATCTGGTCCATGGCCGGGGAGGGGAGGTTCTCCAGGACGTCGGCCGCGTCGTCAGGGTCCATCTCCTCCAGGAGGGCGGCGGCCTCCGGCTCGGCCAGGGTCCGCAGGATGCGGGCCGCCTCGACCGGTGGCAGTTCCTCGAGCAGAGCCGGGATCTCCTCGTCGGGCAGCCACTGAAGGAGCACCGCCACCTCCCTCGGTTCCAGCTGGGGGACCAGGTCCGCCCACTCAGGCGGGCCGATGCGCTCGGCGAGGCCGCGCACGCCCTCCTCCTCGCGCTCGCGGATGAGAGCCTGCACTTCGGCGAGCAGCTCGCGGGTCTCCACGGAGCTCATCGGACCACCTCCTCGTCAGCGCCGCGGGAGGGCATGCAATGACCACCTCGTCGCGGCCCCGTGATTGGGATACGCGCCGGGTGGTCGTCCATCGCCGGGACCGCCGGATCGGGTCTCGCTAGGCGGTCACCTCGGCGCCGGCCGGCCGACGGCGCGCGGATATCGGGGTTTGCAACCAGCGTCCACTGGGGCGATTCGGCCTCAGATGCGGATTGATCCGATTCTAGTGTGCGGCACCGCCGGCGGGAAGGGCTGGGGGAACGTCGCCTCGCGGACTCGGGCGCGGTGACGTGCTGCCTTGGCCTGGTTGCCGCAGGTCCGCATGTCGCACCAGCGCCGCCGCCCGGTGGGGGAGCGGTC
>DASWJA010000217.1:0-4122 GCA_036397375.1 Candidatus Limnocylindria bacterium | reverse complement strand
CGGCGTCGGCCTGGGCGAGGTGGCGGAGCTGATTCCCGCGGACCGGCCGGCGGCACAGGCCGCGCTGGAGCGGCTGGTCCCCGACCCCACCCTGCGCCGATCGCTGAGCGCCATGCTGCGGGACACGATCACGCCCACCGTCATCCGGGTCGGCAGCAAGGTCAACGTCATCGCAGGATCGGGGATGGCCGAGGTGGACGTTCGCACGCTGCCGTCGACCGACCAGGCGGCATTCGCGCAACGGCTGGCCGAGCTCGCCGGGCCGGAGGTGGTGATCGAGTCGGTCATGAGCCTGCCCGCCATCGAGGCTCCGGCCGATGCACCGATCGTGGGGCTCATGCGCGATGCGCTCAGGCGGGCCGACCCGCAGGCTGCCGCGCTGCCGATGATGATCACCCCGGGGACGGACGCCAAGGCCCTGGCCCATATCGGGATCCCGACCTACGGATTCGTGCCGCTCCGCCTGGACGCCGACACGCCGTTCCTGGACCTGTTCCACGGCAACGACGAACGGGTTCCGGTCAGCGCGCTCGCCTTCGGGCTGCCGGTTTTGCACGAGGTCGTTGGCCGGTTCGCGGCGGTCCAAGATGGGTAGCGGGACCGATCCGGACCCTCGGCTATATACTCGCCGCCTTATTCCACAGGAAGTCGCCTCCGCATGTCCACATCCGAGCTGACGGCCGGAGCCCACGCCTTCGTCTTCCCGGGTCAGGGTTCGCAGTACATCGGGATGGGGGCCGGGCTGGCGGGCCGTTCGCCGGTCGCCGCCGCCATCCTTGAGCGGGCTGATGCCGCGCTCGGCTTCAAGCTCTCGCGTCTCATGTTCGAGGGTCCGGCCGACGAGCTCGACGCGACCGTCAACGCCCAGCCCGCGATCCTGGCGGCCAGCATGGCCGCGCTCGAGCACCTGCGGGAACGGGCCCGGGCAGCCGGCGTGACCCTGAACCCGTTGGCCGTCGCCGGCCACTCGGCCGGGCAGTACGCGGCCGCCATCGCCGCCGGATCGGTCGACTTCGAGGAGGCGTTGCGGCTCGTTCGTGAGCGCGGCCGGATCATGCAGGAGCGGGGCATCGACGGCGGCATGGGTGCGGTCATCGGTCTTTCGGAAGCGCAGGCCGAGGAGGTCGTCGAGCAGGCCCGCGAGCTGGGGGAGATCTCGGTGGCCAACATCAACGCCCCGGGCCAGGTGGTCCTGTCGGGCGTCATCCCGGCTCTCGTCTTCGCCCTGGAGATGAGCAAGACGGTCGGCGCTCGACGCGCGGTGCAGCTCACCGTCAGCGTGGCCAGCCACTCCCCGCTGATGCGGCACGCGCGCGACGAGTTCGCGAAGGTTCTCGAGCGCGTCCCGTTCCGCGACCCGACCGTGCCGCTGGTGGGGAACGTGCACGCGACCATGATCCGCAGCGCGGAGGGGCTCCGCGAGGAGCTGACCGATCACCTGGTGCACGGCGTCCAATGGGTGGCCACGATCCGCAACATGGCGGCCATCGGGGTGACCGATTTCGTCGAGGTCGGGCCGGGGCGGGTGCTGACCGGGCTCATCAAGCGCATCAGCCCCGAGGTGCAGGCGCACGCGCTGGATGAGACCGATGACGGCTGGCTTCCCCCCGCGCCGGCCAAGCCTGCGGCCGCGGCCAAGTCCGCGACGCGGGGCGCCACGCACGCCAAGGGCGCGAAGGAGCAGCCGTGAGCGCCAACGGCCGCCGGGCGATGGTCACCGGGCTGGGCGTGCTGGCGCCGGTCGGCATCGGGAATGAGACTGCGTGGGAGAACCTGGTAGCCGGCCGGTCGGGGATTCGCGACGTCACCATCGCCGACCTGTCGGACCAGGACATCCGGGTGGGTGGCGAAGTCCCCGACTTCGACCCCAACAAAGAGATGGATGCCAAGGACGTCCGACGCCACGACCGGGCGACTCAGATGGCGGTCGCCGCCAGCGCCGAGGCCCTCCGCGACGCGGGGCTGATCAACGGCAACAGCCAGATCCTGCCCGAGGAGGCCAACCCGGATCGGATCGGCATGGTCTTCGGTTCAGGCTGTGGCGGGGTGAGCATCCTGCTCGAGAACGCGAAGAGGTACTGGGACGTCGGCGCCAACCGGGTGTCGCCGTGGACCATCCCCCACATGCTGGTGGACAGCCCGTCGGGGATGGTGGCCATCCAGTTCGGCATCCGCGGCCCGAACACCGCCGTGGTCAGCGCCTGCGCGACCGGCAGCCACGCCATCGGCGAGGCGGCCGAGACGATCATCCGGGGCCAGGCCGACCTCATGCTGGGGGCCGGGACGGAGGCCGCGCTGGTGCCCCTTGCGTTTGCGGGGTTCGGCCAGATGCGCGCCCTGGGCACGCCGATTGACCCCGACACCGGCGAATACGTGCCGTCCATCGCCTCACGCCCGTTCGACGCCACTCGCAACGGGTTCGTCATCGCCGAGGGCTGCGCCGTGCTCGTCCTCGAGGAGCTCGAGCATGCCCTGGCGCGCGGAGCGCGACCCATCGCGGAGCTGGTTGGCTACGGCAGCGCGGCCGACGCGTTTCACATGGCCGCCCCGCCCGAGCACGGGGAGGGCAGTCAGCGATCCATGCGCTGGGCGATGGAGCGGGGCGGCATCGACCCCACGGAGGTCGACTACATCAACCCCCACGGCACCGGCACGCCGCTCAACGACCTGGCCGAGACCCAGGCCATCGAGGCCGTCTTCGGTGACCACGCCCGCAAGCTCGCCATCAGCTCCACGAAGTCGATGACCGGCCACATGATGGGCGCGGCGGGGGCGTTCGAGGGCTGGGCCTCGGTGAAGGTGCTGGACACCGGATGGATCCCGCCCACCATCAACCTCAACCACCCCGACCCGGCGCTGACCCTCGACTACGTCCCCCACGTCGCGCGCCAGGCCGATGTCAAGGTCGCGCTCTCGAATTCCATGGGCCTGGGCGGCCACAACGGGACGATCATCTTCCGCAAGTACGAGGCCTGACGAGCCTTCGAGAACCCTCAGCTGACGGTAACGTCCACCACCTGTACGAGGTTGTTGCCCATTCCCTGGTAATTCCACGCTGGCTCGACCGGCTGGACATTGCCGGCAGCATCGGTCGCCCGGCAGGTCAGCTGGTGCTGGCCGAGCTGGGCGTCCCAGGCGAAGGACCAACCGCGCCAGGCGAAGTCGCCGATTGGGCGATCCAGCCCCGCCAAGGTCCATGCGCCGTCGACGCCGACTTCCACCCCGACGATTGGCGCGTGTCCCGACCATGCCCGACCCCGCAGCGTCGTAAGCCCGGCGTCGACGAAGCGGTACCGGGTGAGAAAGTCCGGGATCCCGGGCGGGATCATCAGAGCGCGCACGCGCATGCGGGTGACCGGCTCGCCGGGATCGTCGGCGTCGCGCTGGTAGTGGTAGGCCGGCGTCTGCTGGTACCCGCCGAAGGACTCGTCGACCGCCTCGATGGACGTGAGCCACTTGACGCTCGTCATGCCGTACCAGCCCGGAACCACCAGGCGTAGCGGGAAGCCGTGCTGAGGCGGGAGCGGCTCGCCGTTCATCTCGTAGGCCAGAAGGACATCCGGCCTCAGCGCCTCTTCCAACGTCAGGCTCCGGGCGTAGTCGTGCTCCTCCCCGCCCTGGACGCCGCGGTCGGCGCCGGTGAAGACGATCTCGACCGCTTCTGGGGCGAGCCCGGCCTCCTCGAGCAGCGGCGCAAGCTCGGTTCCCGTCCACTCGGCCGTTCCGACGGCTTCGACCAGCCAGGGCTGACTGACCGGGCGGGGGCTCAGGCGCGCGCGGCCGTTGCCGGCGCACTCGAGGGTGACCGGGATCGTCCTGCGCGGGCGGGCGTGGATATCGCTGAGCGTGAGGCTGGCCTCGTGGTTGACGCGGCCGCCGATGGCCAGCCGCCATGTCTCAGGACTCACATACGGGATATCGAAGTGGACGAGGAGATAGTGAAGTCCGGTGGGCGTCACGTCGTAGCGCAGCGCCTCGAGCGGCATGCCCCGGTTGCGGCCGGCGAGCTGGAGCTCCTCGAAGGTCAGCGGCCCGTCGGTTGGCTCGGGTGTTGCGGCCGGGGCCGCGTCTGGGATCGGGGTCGCGCCCATCGCCGCATTCTATGTCCGCTGGTCGACACGA
>DASWJA010000216.1:0-4768 GCA_036397375.1 Candidatus Limnocylindria bacterium | reverse complement strand
GCCAGCTGGGAGATCGTGCGGGCCCGCTTCGTCCTCCCCGTCCTGGTTGGGGTCGGCGCCGCCGTCGTGTTGGCGGCAGCCGGACTGCAGGGAGCCGCCCCGCTACTGACGATCGGCCTGGCCGGCTTCTCGGCGACCGTGTTGGTGGGAGAGGTGGTGCGCGCCGCACGAGGGCGTGCCCGTTCGAGCGCGGAAGACCCGGTCCGCGCCGCGTGGGGGGTCGTCACCCGCAACCGGCGCCGCTACGGTGGCTACTTGGCCCACGTTGGCGTCCTGGTGGCGGCGGTGGCGGTCGCGGTCAGCGCCTCCGGGTCGGTCCAGGTCACCGCGATCCTGACCCCCGGCCAGTCGGCGAGCTTGGGGGCCTACACGGTGACCCACCGGCAGCTGATTCGCGAACCGCTGGCCGCCGATCCTCGCGTGTTCGAGACGCGGGCCGAGCTGGACGTCAGCGGACCGCAGGCGGGCAGCGTCAGTCCGGCCCTGCGCGACTACCCGAACTCGGTGCCAGCCATCGCCACGCCCACCGTGATGACCTCCATTGGGGAGGACTTCTACCTGACCCTGATGGCCTACGACCCCGACTCCGGGGCGGTGACGCTGCGCCTGTTCATCAACCCGCTCGTGGCCTGGATCTGGGTGGGCGGGGCGGTGGTGGTGCTGGGCGCCGGCTTCGCGATATGGCCGGGCCACCGGGCGGTGGCGAGCGCGGCAACCGTCGCGACCGCGAAGGCCTGACCGATGCGGGCCGCGCGCT
Source organism: Candidatus Limnocylindria bacterium (assembly GCA_036397375.1). Taxonomy (GTDB): domain Bacteria; phylum Chloroflexota; class Limnocylindria; order QHBO01; family QHBO01; genus DASTEQ01. The sequence goes on along the minus strand of DASWJA010000216.1, from coordinate 4,011 downwards.
GGCTCCTCGTCCCTCTGCTCGCCATCCCGCTTGGCTGGGTCCTGTTCACCGGCCTGGGACGCGATCCGGCCGAGATTCCGTCGCCGCTGATCGGAAAGCCGATGCCTGCTTTTTCAGGGGCTAGCCTCGATGGCCAGACGTTGAACTCGAGCACACTCGCCGGCGTCCCGATCATCGTCAACTTCTGGGCCAGCTGGTGCATCCCCGCCTGTGTGGACGAGCATCCGATACTTATGGAAACCGCGGCGAGCTATGGCGACCAGGTGCAGCTGGTGGGCATCCTGTACGACGACCTGCCGACCGACGCGCGGGAGTTCCTGATCCGTTACGGCGACGGGGGCTGGCCCCACCTGATCGATGAGTCCGGCGCCGTCGCCCTGGCCTTCGGGGTCCTTGGCCCCCCGGAGACGTTCTTCGTCGACGCCGAGGGGATCGTGCGGGCCAAGCACTACGGTCCGCTGACGACCGAGGACATGGAACGCTATCTCAACCTGGTGGTGGGAGAGGCTCGATGAGCGAGCCTGCCGCAGGCCGGCGAGCGCCGGTTGGGCTATTTCTCGCCGTACTGCTGGTGGCGGTGGCGCTCGTGATCGCCGGCGCCCTCCTCCTGCGGACCACGGAGCCGGCGACGCAGGACGAGCAGGCCCGTGCCATCGCCGCCGAGCTGCGCTGCCCCGATTGCGCGGGACTCTCGGTCGCCGACTCGCCGACGGGCGCCGCGGCCGAGATCCGGCGCCAGATCGACGAGCAGCTGGCCGCCGGCAAGACCGCCGAGCAGATCACCGCCTCGTTCGTCACCCGCTACGGGGACTGGATTCTGCTCACCCCGCCCGGCGCCGTGACATGGCTCGTCCCCCTGGCCGCCACCGCGCTGGGCGCGGCCATCCTGGCCTGGTGGCGCTTGGGACGGGGGATGGCGGCTACCGAGCCCCTGGCCGCGGTGGACGGTCCCGGGGCGGACGATGTGCGTCTATCCAAGCCGGCAGCCCGCCGCCTGGCGGTTGGCGCGGCCGCCACGCTGGTGGCGCTGCTCGGCATCGGCTTCCTCCTCCCGGAACCGTTCAGCCTTGCCGCCGAGACGGTCGTCAACCAGCCGCTGGCCGAGGCGCAGGCCGCGGAGGCCGCACGCCTCGCCGAGATCGAGCGCCTGTTGGCGATCATCGCCGCCGACCCATCCGACATCGCGTCCCTGTCCAACCTGGCCGACGCCTACCTGGCGGGCCCCTCGGCCGAGGATCTCCAACGCGCAGCGCTGACCCTCCTGGCCCTCATCGGACTCGAGCCCGACGAGCCGGACCACTACGCGCGCATCATCAGCGCCTACATCCGCGCCGCGGACTGGACCGATGCCGCGGCCGCGACCGATGCCCTGGCCGAGCTGGCCCCCGACTCTCCCGACGTGCCGTTCTTCCGGGGTCTGATCGCGTGGCGGGGGTACGGCGACGCCGCGACCGCGATCGAGGCGTTCGACGCGTTCCTGGCCATGGCCCCCGACGACCCCCGCGTCCCGATGATTCGCGCGCTGCGCCAGCAGGCGGCAACGAGCGTCGAGGAGGTTCGCTAGCCCTCGGCGCGGGGAACCTCGATCCAGAACGTTGAGCCGACCCCCTCCTCGCTCTCGACGCCCACGGCTCCGCTGTGGGCTTCGGCGATGTGGCGCACGATGGCCAGGCCCAGCCCGGCACTCGCCCCACCCAGGTCGCGCGGGCCCTCCTCGCCGTCGCGGTCGCGGCGGGCGCGGGCACGGTCGACTTTGTAGAAGCGCTCGAAGATCCGCTCCCGGTGCGCGAGCGGGATGCCCACGCCGTCATCGGCGACCCAGAAGCGGACGCGGTCATCGAGCGGGTCCCAGCCCAGGCGCACCTCGCCGCCGCGATGGCTGTACTTGACCGCGTTGTGGGCGAGGTTGAGGAGTGCCTGCGCGAGCCGAGCCGAGTCTGCGGCGACCCGGACCCGGCCGGGATCCGACGGGCCTGCGGGCCGTTCAGCCGAACGTACCGCGACCTCTCGTCGGGCTGCGATGGGGCCGATCCGTTCCGCCACGCCGGCCAGCACCCGCGCCGGCGCCACCGGCTCGATGACGAGCACGGTCTCCCCAGATTCGATCATCGACAGGTCCAGCAGCTCGTCGACGAGCTGGGCGAGGTGGTCCACCTCACGCTGGATCTGGACCGCGAACTCACGGCCGGTCTCCATTTCCGCGACCGCCCCATCGGCCAACGTCTCGGCCAGCAGCTTGATCGAGGCCAGCGGGGTGCGCAACTCGTGGCTGATGTTGGCCACCACGTCGCGCCGGGCCTGGGCCGCCCGCCGAGCCGCGGTCACTTCATGCAACCACAGCAGAAGGCCGCCCGACGGAAGCGGCACAGCCTCGGCCTCGAACTGGCGACTGGCCATCCGACCCAGGGCCGCCTCGCCGGAGCGCGGTTCGCCCGCCGTGATCGCCGCCCGGGCCAGATCGTCGAGGGAGGCCGATCCGAAGGCGGCGATCAGGCTCAGGCCGCCCAGCTGCTCGCGCGAACGCGCGGCCAGGCTGGCCGCCTCCGCCGATGCCTGCCGGATGCGGAGGTCGCCATCGACCACCACGAGAGCATCGTCGCCCCCGCGGGCGAGGATCGCGGTCAGCGTCTCCGGGTCGTTCATGGACGCGGCCGGAAGGCGTATCCGACTCCGCGCACCGTCCGGAAGTAGTCATGACCGTCAATGGCGCGCAGCTTGGTACGGAGCCAGCTGACGTGCACGTCCACTGTTCGATCGGCCCCATCGTAGTCAAAGCCCCAGATCCGGGCCAGCAGCTGATGGCGGGTGAAGATGCGGCCCGGGTGTGCCGCCAGGTGGGCCAGGAGGTCGAACTCCTTGGCGGTCAGGGTCAGCGCCTGCTCGCCCAACCTGACCTCGCGGTGCCCGATGTCGATCCGGATCGTGCCCGAGGTGACCACCTCGCCACTTCCGTTCGTGCCACTCGTGGCCCGCCTCTCGCGTCGCAGAACGGCTTCGACACGGGCCAGCAGCTCCGGCCGGCTGAACGGCTTGGGGACGTAGTCGTCGGCTCCCACCTTGAGTCCGACCACCCGGTCGACCTCGTCGCGCTTGGCCGACAGGATGATGACCGGGGTCTCGATGCCCTCCCGGCGCAGTGTGCGCAGCACCTCCAACCCGCTCATCCCCGGCAGCATGAGGTCCAGCAGGATCAGGTCGTGACGCAGGTCGCGCCCGGCGGCCAGGGCCTGCTCGCCGTCGACCGCGCTGGCCACGTCATACCCTTCACGCGTGAGGTTGAAGGTCAGCGCCTGGCGCAGCGTGCGGTCGTCCTCGACGACCAGGATCCGTCGCTTCAGTTCAAGTCCTCGATCTGGCCGGTGGCCAGGTACACGACGTCCTCGCCGATGTTCGTGACCCGATCCCCCAGCCGCTCCAGGTGGTGGGCGATGAACAGCATGTGGGTCGCCTGCGGCACTCGGCTGGGGTCGGCCTGCATGACCTCCATGGCGGAGCGGTAGACCGCGTCGTACAGCCGATCCAGCTCGTCGTCGTTGGCGCACACCGCGCGGGCGTCCGCTTCGCTGACGTCGACCAGCGCCCGCATCGCCGCGTGCAGCTGGGAGCGGCACAGACGTTCCATGAGCTGGATCTGGCTGAACATGGGGATCTCAGGCTCGGAGGCGAGCTGCTGGGCGAGCTTGGCGATGTTCACCGCGTAATCGCCCATGCGCTCGAGCTCCGCTGCGGCGTGATAGAGGGCCAGCAGCTCCCGGAGGTCACGGGCCATGGGCTGCTGGGTGGCGAGCGTTACCGCGATCGCATTACTGACCCGGCGCTGGAGGTCGTTGACCTCGGCGTCGTCCCACCGGACGCTGTCGGCCAAGTCGGCGTCGCGGTCGGTGAGGGCGCGTCCGGCCCGCTCCAGCGCCACCTCGACCAGCGCCCCCAGGCGCAGGACGTCGTCCTTGATCGTCCGCACTTCGCTGTCGAGCGTCGCGCGCGGCCCCGGCCGCGTCGCCGGGGCGTCGC
>DASWJA010000215.1:0-1657 GCA_036397375.1 Candidatus Limnocylindria bacterium | reverse complement strand
CGACAATGCGTCCTCGACCGTCCTGTCGCGCGGCCCAGGCGTCCGCGTGGTCGGGTGAGCAGAGCAGCACGGTCGGGGTGCAGAACTCGGCCCTCAAGTCCGTTCCACCGGCGGCCAACCACAGGCGTTCCGGCCGCTCGTTGTCAGCCTCGATCGGGACCCGAAGAGCAATCGCTCGGCCACACACCCCGCAGCGGGTGGAGATCGCTCCCTCCTCCCCCAGGGCAGCCGGGATGCCGATGGCGTCATAGGCGCACCAGGTGCGGTAGTCCCTTCCTCGGAGCAGGAGCCGGTGCGGCCCGTCGCCGAGAGTCAACCCGCCGGCGCCGACCACCGCCCCCGACGGGTCGCGGTCGAGGTGGCCGTCGGTGACCAGGCGGTCCAGCACCTCGTTCAGCGCATCCCCCCTCACCTCGCCGGGGTGGGCCGCCGCGATCCGCTCGACCGGCACCGGCCGACCATCGCGAACCAGGAGAGCGAACGCGGTATGCCGCACGAGGTCGTCGATGAGCTCCACGCTCAGCCTCTTGCCCCCAGTCCCTGTCCGATGCCGATGCTCCGCGCCAGCCGGGCAGCGGCATTCGCCAGCAGGCGTTCCGTGTCGGCCATCGCGGTTTCCAGGCCCAGTGGTCGATCGATGATGGGCTGTACCACGGCGAACGCCCCGGACTCCTCGACGATCTCGGCGCCAGGCCCGAGGCCTCCGCACAGCAGCACGACCGGGGCGCTCCCTGCCTGCCGGGCCACGCCCAGCGCCGCCTTGCCCGCCAGGGTCTGCTCGTCGGCCCGCCCTTCACCGGTGATGACCAGGTCCGCGCCGACGCACGCCGCCGTCAGGCCCACCAGCTCGGCCACGACCTCCACTCCGGAGCGGACCTCAGCGGACGTGAAGCCCAAAAGCCCGGCCGTGGTCCCGCCGGCTGCACCAGCGCCGTGCGCGTCGGCCACGTCGCGGCCGGTCGCGCGCAGGATCTCCGCCCCCCAGCGGACCAGCGCCGCGTCCAGCTCGGCGATCGTCTTGGCATCCGCGCCCTTCTGCGGTCCGTAGGTGGCGGCGGCTCCGTTCGGCCCGGTCAAGGGATTCGAGACGTCGGAAGCAATCACGATTCCGACCTCCGCCAGGCGCGGGTCCAGCCCATCCGCGTCGATGTGGTCCAGTCTGGCTAGGGCAGCGCCGCCATCGCCTAGGGAGTTTCCACGAGCATCAAGCAACCGAAGCCCAAGCTCGACCAGCATCCCAGCCCCGCCATCGGTGGTTGCCGACCCCCCCAGGCCCACAACGAGCCGCCGCGCTCCTACGTCAAGCGCACCCTGGACTAACCGCCCAGTCCCGCGGGTCGAGGCCCGCCGGGCCGTGGACGGCATCCGCTCGCCGCGAGCGAGCCGGGCGAGCCCGCTGGCGGACGCGAGTTCGATGAACGCCGTCTGCTCGTCAAGCATCAACCATTCGGCTGTGATACCCCGTCCCACGGGATCAAAGGTTTCGCCCGTCCACCGCACCGCTCGATCGCCGAGCGCCGCGGCGATCGCGGCCAGGGTCCCCTCCCCCCCGTCCGCCATCGGGATCTGCACCACCACATCGTCGGGCCGCGCCGAGACCCAGCCGCGGGCCATGGCCCCGGCGACCGCCACCGAGTCCAGCGCACCCCCGAACGAG
>DASWJA010000214.1:0-2145 GCA_036397375.1 Candidatus Limnocylindria bacterium | reverse complement strand
CCGTCCAAACGCCGCGTGACCAGTGCTGCCACGGTGAGCGCGAACGGGATCGCCAGCCCCGTGTAGCCCAGGTACAGGAGCGGCGGATGGAGCCCCATGAAGGGGTGGTTCTGGAGGAGGGCGTTGGGCCCGTTGCCCTCGGTCGAGACCGGTGTGACCGAGACGAACGGGTCACCTGGCCACGTCATGACGGCGAAGAAGAAGGCGGCCACGACTGCCAGTCCGGCCGCGGCCCAGGGCATCAGGGCGGGATGGGCGGATCGGTATCGGTACAGCAACAGGCTGGACCAGCCGGTGAGGAGGAGGGTCCAGAACAGGATGCTGCCCTCCAGGGCGGCCCACAGCGAGATGAACGAATAGAACGGCGGGGTGGTGGTGGCGTTGTTGCGGGCCACGTACAGGATCGAGAAGTCGTGCCCCAGGAGGGCGACCACCATGACCCCGCAGGCAATCGCCGACAGGCCGCACGCGACATACATGGCCCGCCGTCCGGCTGTCGCCAGACCGATGTCGCCGCTGCGCGCGGCGAGGACCGAGGCGGCGGCCGTGAACAGGCTGACCGCCAAGCCGATGACGACCGCGCCGTGACCGATGTTGGCCAGCATCAGCGCGCTGGGAGGCCGCCCTCGGTGGGGGCCACGTAGTTCTCGTCGTGTTTGACCAGGACCTCGTCGGCCTCGAACACACGGTCGGGGCGCAGCACCCCCTCGACGACCGCCCCCGCACCCTCCCGGAACGAGCTCGTCGGCGCCACGGTCGAGTGAACGGTTATCTCGGTCTCGCCGTCGGTCAGCACGAACGTCAGGTCGGTGGCAGACCCGGAAACGCTGCCCGGCAGCACCAGGCCACCCAGGCGCACCGACTGACCGATGGCGGCCTCCCCGCGGGCCGCCAGCTCGGTCGGGGTCAGGTAGTAGACCAGCGCATTGCCGACGCCGCTGAAGGCCAGCCAGCCGATGATCGCCGCGACTCCGGCGCCCACCAGCCACGGGCCCCATCCGCGGCGCCGGATGGGGGGCGGGAGCGGGGTGGAGACGGTCATGCCCGGTGGTCGATCGGGGGGTCGGACGGGCGCGGCTGTGCCGATGCCGGGGTGGACGTGGCCTGGCGTGCGCCTCGCAACCGACGGGCCAGGGTGAGGGCGTACAGCCCCGTGCCACCCAGGATCACGGCGTAGGCAGCGACGACAAAGGCCAGGTCACCGATGGCGCCGGGGTCGATCATGGGCGCGGAGCCGGGACGGCGGCCGCCAGGCCGGGCAATCGCCGGCGGCGCGCGGATTCCTCGGCTTCCCAGTCCAGTCGCGCCAGTCGGTATCGGTTCACCATCATCCACAGCCAGGCGAGGCTGAAGGCTCCCAGCATCAGAAGCAGTGCAGCCACGAACTGGCCCGGCGCGGGTGGATTGAGGATCGTGTCGGGCGACATGAACGTCGGGCCCTGGTGCAGGCCGCGCCACCACACCACGCTGAAGTGGACGATGGGGATGTCAATGGCGGCGACGATGCCCACCACCGCAGCCCGCGTGGCACGCCGGGCCGGCTCATCGGTCAGCCGGCGAATCAGCAGGTAGCCCACGTACAGGGCAAGCAGCAGCGCCGTCGTCGTGAGCCGTGGGTCCTCCCACTGCCAGTACGTGCCCCACACCGGGCGGCCCCACATCATGCCGGCCCAGATGGTGGCCGCCGTGAACAGGACGCCGACCTCGGCCCCGGCCAGGGCTACGGCGTCTGCGCGCGGATGGTGCCGGACGAGCCACCAGACCGATGCCGCAGCCGTGACCCCGAAGGACAGGTACGCCAGCCAGGCCGACGCGACATGGATGTACATGATTCGCTGCGCCTCGCCTTGATTCAGGTCGGCCGGCACGCCAAACAGGGCGAACGCCGTTGCCCCCGCCACGGCCACCAGCGCGCCGATCCCCAGTACCCGCGTGGCCACCGGTCGCCTACTCCTCGAGCGCCAGGCCGTACGTCAGGCCGCCCGCCAGGAGCATGGCCAGGTCGTAACCGATCAGGAGTTGCAACCAGGCGCTCAGCTCCCCAAAGGGGTCACCGGCCAGCAGGCTGGCCGTGGCGCTGACCGCGGCCAACAGGAGCGGGGCGACGACCGGCAGGAGGAGGAGCGGCAGCAGCACCTCGCGGGC
>DASWJA010000213.1:0-10614 GCA_036397375.1 Candidatus Limnocylindria bacterium | reverse complement strand
CCGCCGGCAACCGCCACGCCGGCCACCCCCAGCGAAGTACCGATGAACCGGCGTCGCGACCAATCGGGCATCTCCACCACCAACGGGGTGGCTGTTCCCAGCAGCCAGCGCAGGGCCCCGACCCCGGCACCCACCGTCATGACGGCCGATGCGAGCGCCAGGACCGGCTGCACCAGCGAGTCGAACAACACCGAGATGGCCAGGGCGGCCAGCCCGGCCCCGGCGAAGCCCAGGGCCGCCACGCTGAAGCGGGTGCGCGCCAGGACCCCCAGCACGGCGGCGCCGATGATCGCGACCGCCACGATCAGCAGGTTGAAGACGAGCTTGTCGGCCTCCCCGAACAGGTCCACCACGAACTGCTTGGCGCCTGGCGGTTGGAGGGAGATGACCAATGCGCCGACTTCCACCACGAACGACGGCGCGCCGGGAAGCAGGCCGGCGATGAGCTCATTGACGCCGATGGCCGCCGTCCCGGCGGCCGTCCCGGCAAGCGCACCATGCACGCGGGCGGGCAGGGCGTGCGCGGTCATGACTCCGTCAGAGTAACGCGAAGATCGTGACAATCGTGTGTCGACGGCACGACGGCCACGGCCCACAATCCCCGGGTGGCGTCGTCCGCGCTCCACGTCTACCTGGCCCACGGTGCGTCAGGCTCTGCGGCCTCGATGCGGCCGTGGACCGAGGGCCTGCGCGAACGCGGGTTCGATGCGACCCCGGTCCAGCTCCCACGCGGGTCGGCAGAACGGGCCATTCCCGTGTATCGCGCGGCCGCTGAACCTGGCCCAACCACAGTCCTCGGCGGCCTTTCGTTCGGCGGCCGGGTGGCGAGCCTGATCGCCGCCGACCAGGTACCCGCGGGACTCGTCCTCCTGTCGTATCCGCTCCACAGGCCCGGCCACCCGGAGACGGTTGACGTCCGGATCGCGCACTGGCCCCGGATCGTGTGCCCGGTCCTGCTCCTGAGCGGAGAGTCGGACCCGTTCGCGAGGATCCAGCTCCTCCGCGAGGTGGTGCCGCGCCTGCCGCACGCTCAGTTGGTGACCTACCCCCGCCTCGGCCACGGGCTCAACGCGGTGCGCGAGGACGCGCTGGACCGAATCGCGGCCTGGTTGGTTGAGCTGGCGGCGGGCTGAATGCGTGATCATCGGTCCGTGCCCGGCGAGGAGTTGATCCAGCTCCAGACAACGGTGGCGAGCCGTCTCGAGGGCGAGCGGATCGGTCAGGCCGTGGTCGACGCGCGCCTGGCAGCCTGTGCCCAGCTCGTAGGTCCGATCCAGAGCCGGTACCGATGGCACGGCGAGGCCACCGTCAGCCGGGAATGGGTGCTCCTCTTCAAGGCGCGCCGCGCCGACTGGGACGCCCTGACGACCGAAATCCGGCGCCTGCACAGTTACGACGTTCCGGAGCTGATTGCCACCCCGGTGCTGGAGGTGTCGGCCGACTACGCGGCATGGGTCACCGAGGGCACCACCCGAACTGAGGGTTGACGGTTCAGGGCGACGAAAGCCGCTCGACGATGCGGAACCGCTCGCAGACCACGAGCGTGTCGTCGTTCAGATGCCATTCCGGATCAGACAGCCCGATCCGGATCTCATCCAGGTAGCTCCCGAAGAACCGCTCGTGGGCGTCTCGCCATGCCGCCACGGTCTCGAATCCCTCCCCTTCGTCTCGCGCGAATGGGAGGTCAACGTCCACCATCCGGTGCACGGTCACCTCGGTCAGCTCGATGACCGCCACCGGCCGGTCGTCAACATCGACCACGACCTGCCGCTCCCCGGGCGTGGCCAGGGGCTCTCCCTCGCGTTCGAGATCCACGAGCAGGCCGGCCGTGGCCGTCTTCTCCCCCCGCAGGATGGCCTCGACCAATCGTCGCCGCAGCGCCGTACCCGGAAAGCCGAACTCGGCCTTCCGCATGGGACGTCGGGTCAGACGTTCACCGCGTCCAGGAAGCCCCACCATGCATCGAGGGCCCGGGACGTGGCAGCCAGCGCCGCATCGGATGCAGGTTCGGTTTCGGTCGTGCGGCGGATCGCGTCGCGCTCGGCCCCGGAATGCTCGAGGTCGAGGGTCGAATGGACCGTGAAGAAGGCCAGCGTCCGGGCATCGTCAATCCCGTACCGCTCACGGAGGCCGTTGATCTTCTCGGCGGCCACCTCGGGGACCTGGGCCTCGTAAGCGTACAGGGCCGCGATGCCGGCGGCCGGCGAGCCATCGGTGGCCAGGCCCCAGTAGGTCTCCATCAGGGCCCGGGTCCCGGCGTTGGCCTCCGCGCCGCGCACCTCGTCGCGCTCGACGCCCATGCCCTCCGCAAAGCGCAGCCACAGCTCGACGTGATTAACCTCACCGTGCTCCTCGTCCCACAGGTTGTCGAGGATCGACTGGCGCACCACGGGGTCTTCGGTCCGGCTGTGAATGGCCGAAAGCAGGCGCGGGAAGGCGGACTCGAACGCGTAGTACTGGCGCGTGTAGTCCTGGATGGCCTCGACCGGCAGCGTTCCCTCGCGCCAGCGGGTATAGAACGGGTGGGACAGCAGATGCCGGTCCTGGATGAGGGCGTCAATGCGTTCGATCAGGTCCATACAGGGTCCTCCTTGTGCGCGACGGTGGCGGGCTAAGAATGGCAGGTCCGGCGCGGCTCCGCAGGGACGCCGGGGCCGGTTCTAGACTTGAGTCGTGACGTGGGACGAAGCGTATCGGGGTCAGCCGCCGTGGGAGATCGGCCGACCCCAGCGGGCGTTCATGGACCTCGAGGCCGCGGGCCGGGTGGGCGCCAGCGTCCTGGACGTGGGGTGCGGGACGGGTGAGAACGCGCTCTACCTCGCCGAGCGCGGGCACGAGGTGTGGGGCATCGACATTTCGACCGTCGCGATCGAGCGCGCCATGGTCAAGGCCCATGCCAGACGCCTGCCCGTGGTCTTTCTGGCGGCCGACGCGCTCGAACCCGAGGCCGTGGCCCGAACGTTCGTGACGCTGACCGACAGCGGCTGCTTCCACACCCTGTCCGACGATGATCGCCCTCGGTACGTAGCCAGCATGCGCGCGCTCAGCGCTCCGGGCAGCAGGATCCACCTGATGTGCTTCTCCGAGGCCGAACCGCCCGGCTGGGGGCCTCGACGCGTCACCCAGGCCGAGCTGCGCACGACCTTCCACGTGGGTTGGCAGCCGGAGTCCATCGTCCCGGTCCGTTTCGAAACGCGGCTGGGGCCCGACGGCGCGCACGCCTGGTTGGCCAGTTTCGAGCGCGCCGAGTAACGAGTGACGGGAATCTCCGCATGCAGCTGATCGACGGGTCGCCGGTCTACTCGGCCAGCGACCTGGTCGGATACCTCGAGTGCGAGCACCTCACCGCCCTGGAGCGGGCCGCCCTGAACGGCCTGGTCGAGCGGCCCCACCTGATCGATCCCGAACTGGACGTCCTCCGCCGTCGGGGCGAGCAGCACGAGCGCCGCTTCCTCGGCGAGCTAGAGGCTCAGGGCCGGACGGTGGTCCGCATCGCAATGGACGGATCCATCGAGGACCGCGGGGAGCAACTACGCGCCGCAGCCGCCGAGACCGAGCAGGCCATGGCCGCCGGTGCAGACGTGATCTACCAGGCCACCTTCTTCGACGGGACCTGGCGCGGCCACGCGGACTTCCTGCTCTGGGTCGAATCGCCGGACCGGCCCAGCCGATGGGGTCCGTACCACTACGAGGTCGCCGATACGAAGCTGGCACGGCACGTCAAGGCAGGAGCGGTGCTCCAGATCTGCGTTTACGTCGAGCTGCTCACCGCAATCCAGGGCGTGCAGCCGGAATCGCTCTACGTCGTGCTCGGCGGATCGACCGGTGACATCCGCGCGTTGCGCGTGAATGACTACATGGCCTACTACCGTGCCGCGCGGGCGCGGTTCGACGCCTCGGTCGGTCCAGCCGCGGCCTCGGCGGCATACCCCCCGGAGGCCACCTACCCCGATCCGGTCGAGCACTGCGACGTGTGCCGTTGGCGGGTGGGCTGCGAGGCGCGCCGCCGCGAGGACGACCACCTCAGCCTCGTGGCGGGCATCAGCCGTCGCCAACGGCAGGCCCTGACCGGTCGAGGCGTCGGGACGCTGGAACAACTCGCCGAGCTTCCGCTTCCCATGACCCCGCCACTGGAACGGACCGGCGCCGGCGCCCTGGAGCGCGTGCGCGAGCAGGCGCGGATTCAGCTCGAGGGCCGGCGCGCCAGCGCACCCCGCTATGAGTTGCTCCTCCCAACGCCCGGTGGACCTATCCCTCCCGACCTCGGCCTGGCCGCGCTCCCCGCACCCTCCCCGGGCGACCTGTTCTTTGACATCGAGGGCGACCCGTACGCCGGCGAGGACGGCATCGAGTACCTCTTCGGCGTCATGGACCTCGACGGCACCTGGCATCCGATTTGGTCCGCCGATGACGGGGGCGACTTCACGCCCGCTGGCGAGAAGCGGGCCTTCGAGCACGTGATGGACCTCTTCGCGGCCCGCCTGTGGTCGTATCCCGACGCCCATATCTTCCACTTCGCCTCCTACGAGCCCACCGCTCTCAAGCGGCTGATGGGCCGGCACGCGACCCGCGAGGACGAAGTCGACCGACTGCTGCGGGGGGCGGCCATGGTCGACCTGTATCGAGTGTCTCGCCAGTCCTTCCGGGCCGCGGTCGAGAGCTACAGCATCAAGAAGCTGGAGCCGTTGTACGGGTATGTGCGCGACATCGAGCTCCGCGACGCAACCTCGAGCATCGTCGCCTTCGAGGAGTGGCTCGAGCTGAGCGAGGGCGAGCGCCCGACATCGGATCTCCTCGACACGATCGAGCGCTACAACCGAGACGACGTCGTGAGCACACGGTGGCTGCGGGACTGGCTCGAGGAACGCCGCGGCGAGCTGGCGAACGCGACTGGCCAGGTCGTCCAGCGCAAGACTTGGCAGGACCCGACGCCGAGCGTCACGCTCAACGCACGCCAGGCGCGCGTCCTCGCCCTCGCCGAGCGGCTCACCCTCGGCGTGCCCGACGCCGACCGCAGCCCGCAGGAGCAGGGCCGCTGGCTACTGGCGCAGCTGTTGTCCTGGCATCGCCGCGAGAACAAGAGCGCGTGGTGGCTCTACTTCCATCTGAAGAATGATTTGACCGATGCCGAGCGGATCGAGGCCAACGAGCCGCTCGCCGGCCTCGTCTTCGACCGAGAGGTCCGCACGGAGAAGCGGTCGACCGTGTATCGCTACCGGTTCCCGCCCCAGGAGTACGACATCAAGGTCGGCACCACCGTCGAGGATCCGGCAACCGGTAAGGACGCGGGCGAGGTGGTCGAACTCGACGAGGTTGGGTTGACGATCGACCTCAAGCACACCGGTGGCCGCCCGCACCCGACAGCCCTCATCCCCGCCGATGACTTCCGGACTGGTGTCCTCGAGGACGCACTGCTGCGGCTCGGCGACTGGGTCGCCGAGCACGGCCTCGAGGCCGATGGGCCGCATCGGGCGGCCCTGGATCTCCTCCTGCGCCGGCCGCCGCGCGTGGCGCAGGCGGACGGTGATGAGCTTCGGTTGCCCAGCGAGGACAGCCTGACCGCCGCCCGGCGGCTGGCATCGGTGCTCGATCGGTCCACGCTCGCGATCCAGGGACCGCCGGGGTCGGGCAAGACCTTCAGCGGGGCGCGGATGGCGCTCGACCTCGTTCGGGCCGGCAAGCGGATCGGGATCACGGCGACCAGTCACAAGGTCATCGGAAACTTCCTCGCGGCCCTTCTCCAGGCTGCCGAGGAGTCCGAAATGGTGGTACCGGTCGTCCAAAAGGTCAGCCATGCGGCGGATGGCGTCACCCACCCGTCGGTCGTCGTCACCGAGAAGAACACGGAGGTCATCTCGGCGCTCGCCGGCGGAACGGCGGCAGTCGTGGCCGGGACGGCCTGGCTGTGGTCACGCGAGGACATGGTCCACGCCGTCGATGTCCTGTTCGTCGACGAGGCCGGCCAGACGTCGCTCGCCAACGTCCTCGCGTCGGCCGCGGGAGCTGCTGCGCTGGTGCTGCTCGGCGATCCGCAGCAACTCGACCAGCCCACCCAGGGGACGCATCCGCCGGGTGCCGGCCGATCGGCCCTCGCCCATCTGCTCGATGACGCCTCGACCATGCCCGACCACTTGGGACTGTTCCTCGAGACAACCTGGCGGCTCCACCCGGACCTGTGCGGCTACACCTCCGAGGTCTTCTACGAAGACCGGCTCGAACCGCAGGCGCATCTCGCGGGGCAGACCGTCCGGGCAACGCATTTCCTGGCTGGGACGGGACCGCGGCTGCTGACGATCGACCATGTCGGGAACGACAACTCATCGACGGAGGAAGCCAGAGTCGTCGCCGACCTGGCTCAGGCTTTGGTCGACGGGGGCGCTACCTGGATCGACCAGCACGGCCACGAGCGGCCGGTGGACTGGTCGCAGATCGTCATCGTGGCCGCCTACAACGCCCAGGTTGGCGCCATCGCGCGCCTCCTGCCCCAGGCCCGGGTCGGGACGGTGGACAAGTTCCAGGGCCAGGAGGCGCCGATCTCCATCTACAGCATGGCCTCGTCATCCGCCGAGGACGCGCCGCGCGGGATGGGCTTCCTGTACAGCGGGCATCGGCTCAACGTGGCGACATCGCGGGCGCGCTGCGTTGCGGTGGTGGTCGCCTCGCCCCGCCTGCTCCGCGTCCGGGCCCGGACGCCCGATCAGATGCGGCTGGCCAACGCCCTGGCACGCTTCGCGGAGCGGGCCTCCGGCTGACCCTTCCTATGCCCGGCTGACCTTATTGTGCCGCGCCGCGGGCCGAGCCGGTGACGGCCGATTCCCCATCGTTATGGAGGAAGCACATCAACGTGCGGTCCCCTTGTGACCAGGAGGAGTCGGTCGGAACCAGGGCGCTGATGTAATACGTCGAGGAGTCGTAGTCGAGTCCAACGTATGCCTCGAACCTGCCGAGACAGTTCTCCGTCTCCCACGGCGTGTAGTCCGCGTCGGCCGAGGAGGGAGACTCGCCAGCAGGGTAGTCCGCGACCGAGAACATTTCGTACACATGTGGCTCGACGCACGGAATGGCACGCACCTCCGAGATCTCGGTGACTTGGCTGGAACTGAGACCGGCGTCGAAGCAGTCCCCCTCCTGGAGGTCGAAGACGCTCAGGTCCCCCGCGTCAACGATCTCGCCGCTGTCGCCCCGGCGAGCCGTGAACAAGACCGACCCCCCGATGAAAACGAGGGCGATGACGCCGGAGATGACGAGTCGCCAGGGAAACTGGCGGCCCTGACCCCTTGCCGGCTGTGCGGGTGCCCCGGCCCACCCGTCCGCGGCTTCGGGAGACGCGCCTGCGTCGCGCAACTGCCCACAGTTTGCGCACGCGGTGGCGGTCCCGTCGTTCGACGAGAAGCAGCGCCGACAGACCCAGCGTTCCTCGGCTCCCCAGGCCGGAGTTGGGGCTGGGGGCGACGCGGGTGGAGCGTCGGCGCTGGTCGGGGCCTCGCCGGCGGCGTATTCAGGAGACGCCCCCCGCGGCAGCCCGCAGTTTGGGCACGCGGTGGCAGACTCTTCCGCCGAGGTAAAGCAGCGGGCACAGACCCAGCGATCGGTCATCGGTTCTCCCTGTGCGCAGCGTATGCCGCCACGAAGGCCGCCTGGGGCGGCGTTTCGACCGCGGTAGGGTGTCGAACCTCCCGCAGGTGGGCAATAGCCCGATCGGGGGACAGCCCGGCGGCGGTCAGGGCACACGCGGCGATCGTCGCCGATCGCCCGACGCCACCCATGCAGGCCACCACCGCGTCCGAGGTCTCCCGGACCTCCGCGATCTCGGCCAGCAGGTCATCCACGCTCGTCAGTGACGGAGGGGCCTCCCCGTCCGGTATCGGCAGGCGACGAACCGTGATCCCGGCCGCGGTCGCGTGCTCAACCAGGCCGGGGTCGCCCCACCGGGCGAGCTCATAGTCCTCCACCAGCAGGGCCAGGAATCCGACGCCCAGCTCGTGCAGACGCTCGAGATCGGTTCGCGTGTCACGCCGGTAGACGAGCCCCGCGTAGCGGACCGATTTGCCCCGCTTCCCCGGCAGGATGGTCAGTCCCAGGCGGCCGTGCAGGCCGTCGCCGAGCAGATCAGCGTCCACCCAGTCAACGTGGATGGGCGGGTCCAGGCCGGGATCGGGCACGGCGAGATGCTACCTGCCAGTCCGCGTAGAGTGTCGGCCCATGAGCCGGCGTCCGCGCACTCAGGCCGTCCCCCAGACGGTCGCTGGCTCGCGCGCTCCACGGCAGCCCCGGTCATGTTCCAGACAGCCACGCCGGTCGTGGACCCGGCATGGCTGGACGGTCGTCACCGGCCTCGGCCTGCTGCTGATCCTGATCGGCCTCGCATCGGTGGTGGCCGGGCTCCCATCCGAGCCGACGCCCACGCCGCAATCGGCCCCGCTGCCGATCACCTTCGGCTTCGACCTGGACCCCGACACGTATCTGGTCTCGCAGCCGAGCGACCAGTTCAAGCAAGGCGACCCGTTCGCGTACTCCGTCAACCCGCCGACCCACCCGGGCGTGCCCCAGGTATACGTCGCGGTGATGCAGTATCGGGCCGGGCTGGAGGTCGTCCTTCAGTCACCGACCCCGGAACGGCTGCTGCCGGCGCCGGCCAGCTTTGGCTACCAGACGACGACTGCGGACCTCATCGAGCTGTTCGGGTATGGGAGGTTCACGATGCGGATCTACCTCGATCCAGCCGGCCCGGTGTACGCCCAGGGCCGCTTCGAAGTGGTCGAGCCCGCCGTTCCGCAGTAGCGCCAAAGCAGCGCCAGCAACGGGGTTCGGCGGACATGAAGAAAGGGACCGGGGAGCTGTGCCCATTCCCCGATCCCTCATCCCCCGAATGTCCGAACCGATCCGCCGAAGGCGGGTACCCACACCGGTCCGTTGGCGCTCAACCTAACGCTATCGAACCGCTCCTGTCAACACCTAATTGACTTTGACCGCTTCGGCGGTGAGCTCGTACGCGCCCTGGTAATCGCCTCCCTCGGCGCGCAGGTCGGCCCACTCCCCCAGCAGGTCGCGGAGTCGCCCCTGACCCGAGCCGGCGCGCGCCAGCTCGGCCGCCGCCGCATAGCGTTGCTCGGCCCCTTCTCGATCGCCTCGGGCCCGCAGGACGCGGGCCGCGGTAATCAGGGACAACGTTTCCACCAGCCGATTCCCGGTGTCCCGGGCCAGCTGATGGGAGCGTGCAGCGAGCGCCAAGGCGCGATCGTGCTTCCCCCCGGCCAGCGCGATCTGAGCCTCAGTATCCAGGACGGCTGCCAGGAACCGTTCATCTCCAACGGTCTCGAACTGCTCGTGTGCTTCGGCGGCGAGCTCGGTCGCTCGCTCCAGGTTGCCCAGGGCCAGGTAGGCCATGGCGAGGTCGTTCTCGATGGTCGCCGATTCGAACGGGGCGCCCGCCGCCCGGTACAAGGCCAGGCCCTGCTGCCCGACTCGAATGGCGGCCTCGATGTCCCCGGTCTCTCGATAGCTGATGGCGAGGTTGAACAGGAAGTTCGCCCGGCGACGATCGTCGAGATCGTCGGCCATGCCGCGTGCTTCCTCCAGGTACGCGAGCGAGCGGTCGTGCTCACCCACGCGTGACTCCACGGCGGCCAGCGCGGTCAGCAGGCGCATCTCGAAATCCGGCTCCACCTGCAACCCGGAGCGCACCTGGGCCAGCAGGCTCTGCAGTTGGCTGCGCGCATCGGCCTCGTTGTCGGTCAGGTAGGTGCCGTAGGCCAGCCAATAACGCGACAGGGCGGCATCCACGGTGCGGCCCAGGCTGGCGAAGACGCGCGTCGACTCGGACGCCGCGGCGATCGCCTCCCGCCCACGATCCTGGCGCGCCTCAGCCTCCGCCAGCCCACGCAACGCTTCCGCGCGGGCCACCTCGCCGTGGCCGGTTTCCATGAGTGACCGGTAGCCGTCGGCCGCGCCGGCCCAGTCGCCGGCTGCCAGACGCATGTCGACCTCGAGCCGGCTCCACGTCGGGTGTGCCTCGCCCAGGAAATGGCTGGCCGGCAACCCGAGCTGCGCGGCGATGTAATTGAGGGCCACCATCGAGGGCCGCGTGATCCCGGTCTCCAGGGCGCTGATGTAGGCCTTCGTGTAGCGCTCGCCGGCGAGCTGGCTCTGGGTCAGGCCGGCGCGTCGTCGGGCAACCCGAATCCGCTCACCGACACGCCGCGCCAATTCCAGCGCGGCCTCGTGTTCCGTCGAATCCGCCGAGATCCGGGTTCGCGGCATCCGGGGCAGTCTACACCGGTCTGGCAAACGGTATTTGACCGACGTGTCGAGCGAATCACCCTCGCCGAAGGTACTCCTGCCCGGATGGGCTTCCGGTACCCAAGGGTCATTGTGGCGGCGGACTTCCGGCGCGACTGTCTCCTCAACGCGGTTCTCACTCGATGGGGTGAGCCGCCCCAGACGGGAGACGCGATATGCGCTCAGCAACAACCGGGGGCGGTTGGCCCCTGTAGACCGATGAGCGCCCGGTAACGGGCGCCAGGTCGAAACATCCGGGGGGAGGCGTCACGGCTTTGGCCGTGGCGCCTTCGCGTTAGGTGAGGGCCGGCAGGTCCTGGCCCAGGGTCAGCGCCT
>DASWJA010000212.1:0-1718 GCA_036397375.1 Candidatus Limnocylindria bacterium | reverse complement strand
AGCTGGATCGCCGCGACGGCGACGACGGCGACCGCGACACCGGACAATGCCACTGCCCAGCGCGGGATGCCTGATTGGGTGTTCTCGGCCATGCGTGTCTCCTCGATCCGGGCCCAAATACGGGCTCGGCTGCTGGTGGGCAGCTGGTCGACCCCCATCGGGTTCGCCCGGCGGAGCTCGTCGATCGGATCGCGCGGTTGGCTTGAATCCATCTCTACTCCCGCGAGCCTCGGCGGCTCAGACTGCCCTTCATCCAGGGCCATGTCCGCCAGCGCCCGGGACCTTTCACAAAGGCGCTTGCGAATCGGGCCCGCGCCCGATGCAGCCGGATGGCAACCGCGTTGACCGAGATGCCCAGCACCTCGGCGATCTCGGCGGGGCTCAGCTCCTCCCAGGCCAGCAGCCTCAGGAGCTCCTGATCGGAGGCCGATAGGCGCGCGAGGACCTCCAGGGCCGCGTCGTCACCGGAGGGGGTGGGCGCTGCCGGCGTGGCGGCCGTGGGATCGACCGTCGTCTCAAGCCGGGCTTGGAGCCGCCCGCGCCGGGCCCGACCTCGCCGCTGGTTGGCGATCGTCCGTCGCGCGACCCCATACAGCCACAGGAGCGCCTCGTCGCCCGCCGGCACGTGGTCGAGGCGTCGCCAGGCGACCACGAAGATCTCGGCGACGACGTCCTCCGCATCGGCGAGCGTTGGGCAGCGCCGCGCCGCATAAGCGAGCAGCGGCCGGTGGCACGCCTCGAACAGGTCGTTGAAGCGTTCGTCGCGCAGGGGGACAGAGCTACCAGCGCTTGCCGGCATACGAGGCTCAGACGCCGCGGGACGGCTCCAGGTTCCGGCGGTATCGGCGCATGACCTCGATCAATCGGTCATGGGGCAGAGCATGGGCTGTGGTGCCGTCGCGACCACCAGCTGCCGTCGCCGGAGACGAGGGTCGTGTGGCCCCACCCGGACCCCCGCCACAGCGGGTGCCAAGCTCACGCGCCCGCGGCATCGGGCTTCAGGTCGCGTGCGTAGCCGGCCATCAGGTCGGCGGGAATCCGGGTAGGGCGCTGCTCGGGAAGCTTGAGGCACACCCATTGGGTCGTGATCTCGGCCAACAGCTCCCCGTCGGGCTCGCGTCGGATCGTGGTGTGGCGGACCGCCCGGACCCCGCCCATGGATTGGACCCGGGTCGTCAGCAGCAGCAGATCGCGGTACACCGCCGGACGGTGGTACACAACCTGGTGCTCCCGCACGGCCCAGGCCACTTGATGGCGCTCCGCCCACTCGCGCCCGTACCCCAACGCCTCGGCATGGTCGACCGCCACCTGCTCGGCATAGTTCAGGTAGACCGCGTTGTTGACGTGCCCGTTGGAGTCCAGCTCGAAGGTCCGGACCCGCCACTGCTCGGAGTGCTCCAGCCGATCAGCGCTCACGCTGGTCAGGATACCCATGCGCCCGCGACCCGGAACGGCGGACCGTGGCCCGGCACTACGATGTCGGCCAGCGCCAGGACGCGGGCCCTGCTCGCCTCCAGGGCCGCCTGGTCATCCGCCAAAGGGTCGATCTCGGGCGTCCGGTCGGCGTGCCACCACAGGTGCGTGCAGGCCACCACCCCGTCATCGGTCTCGACCAGCAGCGTCGCGTCCTCGTTGGTGTGGCCCGGCGTCAGGATCAGCGACGCGTGCAGGGACAGGCGATGGCCGTCGCCTTGGTGATCGGTCCAGTCAGTTCCGCG
>DASWJA010000211.1:0-4357 GCA_036397375.1 Candidatus Limnocylindria bacterium | reverse complement strand
GTGAGGCGCTCATCCGGCGCGACGACGCCCTGGACGCCGGCCGCCGCCCGGGCCTCGTGGTTCGTGCCCTGGCCCGCGTTCCGAGCCTCCTCGGGTATCGCTTCGAGCACTAGCGCGCGCTGGCGGCGCGATGGGGCTGTTCGGCGCCCAAGAACAGGTCGCTGGACTCTATTCAGCCCACCGCGAATGCTCGAACCTGCGTCCAACCGGCGCGATTCGTCGTGGCGGTACCGCGGCCGTTTTCATGCGGGCCGTAACGGAAGGAGGCACCGTGATGACACGGGTGCTCATCGTCCACCATGACAAGGACGTCGCGGACATCGAGGGCGACGCGCTGCGTCGAGCCGGCTACGAGGTCGACCAATGCGCCGGACCAATCGGCGGCAACCCCTGTCCCGTCCTGCATGGAGAGCCGTGCTGGCAGGTGGAGTTGGCCGACGTTCTGGTCTACGACGTGTGGGCTTCCGGCGACGGAGCCCGCGCGCTGATTGACGATCTGCGAGACCTGCATCCAGACAAGCCGGTGGTGCTGACGTCCCCCGGGCCGATGCTGAATTGGGCTGAGATCCGCGGGCATCATCGCGTGACCCCCGTTCCGTGGGCGGCCAGCGGGGGTGGTCTCTCCGACGCGATCGAACAGGCGCTGAAGACCGGCGCCGATCAGGGGCAGAGCGACCAGGACCGTCAGTCGGCCAGCAAACCGCCACTGCAGCGCGCGACCCTCGGGCCTCATTGGTGATATTGGGTTCTCAACGCGCGGTGGTGGGTGCCGTTCCTCGTTGACCGCGCTCGGAGCCCCGGCGTAGCATCTCCGCCACGACCGGGGACCCCTGGCCGAAGAGGAGGTTGGTTGTGCTCGCCCGTACCCACCGCCTGCGCACCGCGCTGGCCACATTTGCGACCACCGCGTTGGTCCTCGCCTCGTGCCAAGGGGCCGAGCCCCAGGAGCTGCTCGTTCTCGAATGGGCTGGCTACGAGGCCGAGGACTTCTGGACCGATTTCCAAACCGCCAACCCAGAGGTCCCCGTGGACTTCGAGTTCGGCAGCACCGATGCCGACATCCTGAGCCTGATGCAGGCCGGCAGCCAGGCGGACGTCTTCCACTTCTACACCGGCTGGCAGCAGTTCTACGTGGACGAGGGGCTGGTCCGCGAGATCGACACCAGCAAGCTGACCAACTGGGACGCCGTCCCGGCCGACATGCAGGCCCTGGGCCAGATCGACGGCAAGCAGTACTTCATCCCGTGGGATTGGGGCTTCAGCTCGATCCTCTACAACACCGAGCAGCTTCCTGACGGCGTCAGCAGCTGGGACGTTCTGTTCAACGAGGAGTACGCCGAGCACATCGCGATGTGGGATGACGGCCCCGCCGCAGTAACCGTATCGGCCTACATCAACGGCTGGGACGAGACCGCCATCACCGATGAGCAGCTGGCCCAGATCGAGGAAGACTGGATCGCCCAGAAGCCGCTGAACCTCCACTACTGGGACTCCGAGTACGAGAACCTGTGCCCTGAGGTCATCAGTGGCGACATCTGGGTGGCCTACGCGTGGCCGGGCTGCTACGCGACTGCCCTGTACGAGGGCGTGCCGGTGGCCTACGCCAACCCGGAGGAGGGCCGCAACTCGTGGGTCGGCCTGTACGGGATCAACGCCGACACCGACAGCTACGAGCTGGCGCTCGAGTTCCTGGATCTGAAGCTGGCGGAGCTGACCTGCGGCAACGCGGTCTCCCTCTTCTACTACGGGTGCGCCAACGGGGACGTCATGGCCGCGGTCGCGGACCCGGTCCTGATCGAGGCTTTCGGCCTCAACGACCCGAGCATCCTGGAGGCGACCAACTTCACGCCACCGGTCACGGCCGAGCAGCGCGACGCGTGGACCGCGATGTGGACGAGGGTCAAGGCCGAATAGGGGTTCGGCCGTTCATGTCGGCCTACCGATAGACCGATGCTGGGGCGGCGAGGGGCGCTTCGCTTCCTCGCCCTCCCGCCCTACGCCTGGCTGGGGCTGTTCTTCGTCCTGCCCCTGATCCTGATCATCGCGATCAGCTTCCGGCCCGAGACGGGGCCGATCAACTTCGACGACCCGTGGGCGCCTTCGCTGGTCCAGTACCAGCGGGTGTGGGAGACCGCGTCGTACCTGCGCCTGTTGGGCATATCGGTCCTCATGGCGCTGGTGGTTGCGGGCACTGCGACCTTGCTGGCATACCCGATCGCCTACTTCCTGGCCTTCCGGGCGCGGGATCGGGCCGTGTTCTACCTGGTCCTGCTCCTCATCCCGTTTGCCGCGAGCTACCTGCTGAAGATCATGGCCTGGCGCCTGATGCTGGGCCAGGAAGGGGCCATCAACTCGTTTCTCCAGTTCATCGGTCTCACGGCCGAGCCGCTCGATCTGCTGCTGTACTCGCGGGCGGCGGTGATCATCGCGCTGGTGTACGTCTGGATCCCGTTCGCGGCACTCCCCGTCTACGCCGCCATGCAGCGGATCGACCGCGGCCACCAGGAAGCGGCCGCCGACCTGGGCGCCGGACCGTGGAGCCGGTTCTGGCGGATCACCGTTCCGCTCAGCCTCCCCGGGGCGCTGGCCGCGTTCTTCATGGTCTTCATCCCCACCGTCGGGGAGTACGTGACGCCCTCGCTGGTGGGCGGGACCGAGGGCTTTATGTACGGCAACCTGATCCAGGACTTCTTCACCAGCGCCGCCAACTGGGCCCAGGGGTCAGCCCTGTCGGTGATCATGCTGGTCGTCACCCTCGTCCTGGTCGTGGTGGCGCTGCGGGTGGTCAACGTGCGGCGGCTGACGACATGACGGGCGCGGCCCGGACGCGCTCCGCGGTCGGGGTGGGCCGCACCCGGGTCCCCCTGCGCGCGACCTATCTCGGGATGCTCCTCCTCCTGTACTTCCCCATCGCCCTGCTGTTCCTGTTCTCGGTCAGCCAGAACTCGTCGCTGAGCTTCCCCATCCAGGGGTTCACCCTGGATTGGTACCGGGAAGTATTCGAGGACGCGTCCCTCCTCGAAGCGGCCCGGAATTCGCTGGTGGTGGGCTTCGCGGCCGCCACCCTGGCGACGCTCATCGGCTTCGCGGTCAGCGTGGCCGTCATCCGCTTCCGCTTCCGGGGCCGTGCGGGGCTGGTGGGGCTGGCGGGCTTGCCTCTTATCGTCCCGTTCATCGTTCTCGGGGTGTCGCTGTTTCTGCTGTTCATCTTCGTGGACATCCCGCGCTCGCTGGCGACCATCGCCATCGGTCACTCGGTCGTGGCGGTGCCGTTCGCGACCCTGATCCTGCTGGCGCGGATGGTCGGCCTGGACCCGAACCTCGAGGACGCGGCCATGGACCTGGGAGCGACTTACCGGACCACGCTCCGGCGGGTGGTCGTACCGCTCATGGGGCCGTCAATCCTGTCGGCGTGGTTGACGTGTTTCATCGTTTCGTTCGACGAAGTGGCCATCGCCCTGTTCCTGGCCGGCGGCGACCCCACCTTCCCGATCTTCCTCTACGGGCAGCTGCGGTTCGCTCAGCGACTCCCCGTGTTGATCGCCATGGCGGTCCTGCTGATGATCGGGACCGTGACCCTGACCCTCATCGCGTTCCGGCTGGCCCGCCGCCGCACCTGACCCGCCTGCCGCGCCTGATGCCATCGGGCCTAAACGCCCTGACGGGGCAATTTGTTCACCACGTGGACGTATCGGCCAAGAAGGATGCCAGTTCCGCCCCAATCGGCCCTCTGCATGGCCGTTTTGGTCACCCAGTGACGGTTTCGGCCAAGAAATGCGCTGATTTCGGGCCAGACCACCGCGAAGTTGGCCGTTATGTACACCACGTGAACAATCGGTATTCGTGCCCGCGCCAGACGGGCCGCTGGAGCTGAGGTCAGTGGCGGTGCGCGGGATGAGTTGACGCCACCGCGTCGAGGAGTCGGCGAGACGCGAGGGCCACTTCGGCCACGGCCTCGTCGAATGCCGCCTCATTGGCCGCGGACGGGTGGCGGTAGCCGCTCACCTTGCGGACGTACTGGAGGGCGGCCGCGGTGATGTCGTCGTCCGGAGCCACCTCGGCCCCGTCCCGGAGGACGTGAATGGATCTGCACATGGCGCAAGCCTAGCGCGGCGCCGACGATCCCGCCGAGCCGGCCCCGGCGGCACCCCCACGGGCCGACCACGCGGCGACCACGCGCAGCGGCACCCACGCGCGAGCAGCGCTAGAACTCGGGGATCAGCTCCTCGAGGGAGTCGATGACCCGATCCGCTGCGGCGACATCGGTCTCGGCGAACTGGGGCACCGCGATGCACGCCAGCCCGGCCGCCTTGGCCGCCGCCACCCCCGCCCCGGAGTCCTCCAACGCCAGGACGTG
>DASWJA010000210.1:0-4375 GCA_036397375.1 Candidatus Limnocylindria bacterium | reverse complement strand
GCCACGCTGGACTCGGGCTCGTACCCGAAGGAGGCGTCGTTGAGGTGGAGCTTGTCCAGCGCGTCGCGGAGGAGCGGGTACTCGTCGCCGCGCAGGGGGTAGATGCCGGCGAACACCAGCGGCAGCGCGGGACGGTACCCGGGGAGCGGTTCCGGCGCCGGGTGGCGAGCGGTGGTCAGCGTGTCCCCCACCCGGGCCTGGGCGATGCTCTTCAGCCCGGTGGCCACGTAGCCCACCTCCCCGGCGCCGAGCGAGGCGGCCGCCACCGGCTGAGGTCGAAAGTAGCCCAGCTCCAGGATGTCGGAGCTGAGCCCGGTGGCCATGAACCGGATCCGATCGTGGTCATGCAGCGTCCCGTTCGCCAGCCGGACATAGGTCACCACCCCCTTGTACGAGTCGTAGTGGCTGTCGAAGACGAGGGCCTGGAGGGGCGCGGCCGGATCGCCGGGCGGCGGCGGGATGCGGGTCACGATGGCCTCCAGGATCGCCGCCACCCCGGTTCCGTCCTTGGCCGAGGCCAGGATGGCTTCCTCGCGGGGGATGGCCAGGGTCTCCTCCAGCTCGGCCATCACCATGTCCGGGTCCGCGCTGGCCAGGTCGACCTTGTTGATGACCGGGATGATGACCAGGTGCTGCTCGACGGCCAGCTGGGCGTTGGCCAGGGTCTGGGCCTCGATGCCCTGGCTGGCGTCGATGACCAGCAGCGCCCCCTCGCAGGCCTGGAGTGATCGGCTCACCTCGTAGCTGAAGTCGACGTGCCCCGGTGTGTCGATGAGGTTCAGGACGTAATCCAGCCCGTCTGCGGCTGTGTATTGAAGTCGCACCGCCCGGGCCTTGATGGTGATGCCCTTCTCGCGCTCCAGGTCCATGGAATCGAGGACCTGGCTCGTCATCTGGCGGGGATCGATGGTGTGCGTCGCCTCCAGCAACCGATCGGCGAGCGTGCTCTTGCCGTGGTCGATGTGGGCGACGATGCTGAAGTTCCGGATCCGCTCGCGGGCTGTCACGCGGGCAGAGTCTAGCCGGGCGCCCGCGCCGGGCGCCCGCATCGGGCTAGCCGGTGCCGACCAGGGTGATCCCGTTGACCGTGCTGTAGGAGCTGTTGTACGTGTTGTGGTGAAGGACCTCGCCGGTCGTCCCGTCGCTGACGATCCGGGTCACCGTCACGTCGAACCCGTGGTGCATGTATTCGACCCGCTGGCTGGTGCCGGCCCGCAGGCTGCTCGTGTACTCGATCGTCTCGACCGCGTAGGTCCGGTTGGTGATGACCGGGTTGGTGAAGCTGACGACCCGGTTGAGGGGCAGCCCCCACAGGTCGAAGCGGACCAGCCCCCATCCGGTGTAGGAGCGGATGATGAGCGGACCCTCGGTGTCGTTGGTGAAGCTCATGGTCTGCGAGAAGTAGTCGGTCGCGAATACCGTGGCGTCCAGGCCAACCGGGTAGCGGTCGATGTAGTAGTAGTGGTTCATGCGGGCGTCCATCTGGAGTCCGGCCCGCAGCGCGGTGTTGAACAGGGTGGTGGACGTCGAGCAGATTCCGCCCGCCAGCGCGACGCCACCGGTGCTCCGGCCGCCGATGATCGCCCCGCCGTAGGTGTACCCATGCTCGGGCGTGACCGGGTCGATGTCGCGCCAGAAGTCGAACGTGTCGCCGGGCAGGATGACCATGCCGTCGAGGTCGACGGCCGGAATGGAGATATTGGCCCCGTATCCGTTCCCGTCGCCCGGGACGTAGTACGTGCTCCAGGTCGACAGGCGGACGAGGTTGGGCAGGATGGCCTGGGCGTCGGCCGTGGTGAGGGTGGGCTCCACGAACGAGGCGCTGAGCACCACGCCTGGCACGTCGCGACCCGCACCGCGCCGGTGCAGCCCGGCCACGATGGCCTCCACGGTCCCGTTCACGTCCAGCTCGCGGCCGCGAACAGCCGGAACGACACCGGATGGGCCGGCGGCATTGAAGCTGAACCCGGCATCGGTCGGATCGCGCTGAATGGCCTCCGCCAGCCGATCCACCGCGCCACTCAGCGTGGTCCGATTCAGGATCACTCCGTACGGCTGGTCTTCGTGGGTACCGAAGCCGATGGCCGCATGGATGTCATCGGCGGCCAACGTGTAGGCGTCTGCTCCGTCGGTGAGCTGCAGCGGCGCCGCGAACATGGCCCGCGCCGCGGCCGCGGCCTCGGCCGCTTGCCGCTGGGTGACCTCGAACGGCACAGCCTCGGACGCCAGCTCCACGGCCGCGTTCCCCGTTTGGGGGGCGAGCAGGACGGCGGTCAGTGCGGCCCGGATGTCGTCGGGGTGCAGGCGACGGCCGGCGTTGGGCGGCACGACGGCGTAGGTCCCGTCCGGGTTGGTGACCACCGCTGCGTCCTGGGGGCGGGCAAACGCGCGCGCCGCGATGTCGACCACCAGCCGGTCGAAGCGGGCTTGATCCACGGACACCGCGTCGGACACCTGGGTGCCCATGACGAGGGAGGCGAGCCGATGCTGACCATCGGTCCACAGGTTGCCGGTTCGCCCGACCGCCATGGCCGCGCTCACCAGCGCGCCGAAATCATGATCCCGTCCCAGGCTCTCGAAGGAGACCGCACTGGGGGTCCCGTCGAGTGTGATGAGCAGATCACCGCTTGCCAGGTCGGCCAGCCCGGAGCGCAGCCGGGCGTCCGCTTCGGCGGCGGTCAGCAACCCGACGTCGAGCCCCGCCACGCTGACGCGGGGCATGACCCGGCCATCGAGCGCCAGCCCCATCCCCGCCGCCACCACGGCCGGGATGGCGAGGGCGGCCGCCAGCACGCCCGCTGCGACGAGTGCCGCGACGACGGGGCGGGGGAGCGCGGGGGCGCGAGGGGCTAGGTCAGCGCCGGGGGTTGCAACCGCAGGGCTACTCATCGGTTCTGTACGGCGATTGTCGCCGAAGTGGCGGATGGGTGTCGAGGCGACCTCGGTGCTATACTCCGCCGCCGATCGGCCCACCGGGCCGAATCCCCGCGGGACCCTCCGCGGAGTCCCCTCCGCCAGCACGAGGATGGTCCATTCGTGGCTCGCAAAGCTCGCATCTGGAAAGGCGCAAGGACGCCATCCGCACTGAAGCGCGCCCGGCAGGCCCTGCGCCGTCGGACCGTCAACCGGCGGACCCGGAGCGAGGCCAAGACCCTGGTCCTGGAGGCGGCCAGTGTTGCCAGCGGCCGATCCGAGGGTGATACCGCCGGCGCGGTGGCCGCCGCCATCAGCGCCCTCGACAAGGCCGCCGAGAAGGGGATCATCCATCCCAACAATGCGGCGCGCCGGAAGAGCCGGCTGATGGCCAAGATCAACGCGTCCCACGCGCTCGACGCCCAGGCGGGCGCCGGCCCGCGACGCCGGACGACCGCGGGCAAGACCGAGCAGCGCAAGAAGGTCGCCGCCGCCAAGGCCTCCAAGGCCGCTGCTGCCCGTTCCGCCGACCGGCCACGCACCGCTGCCGGCAAGGCCCGGGTAGCGGTCACGCGTGCGACCCGCGAGACCTCGGCCGCCAAACGCCGCGGCCCGAAGGCCGCGGCGGCCAGCGACACTCCCTCCGAGACCCCGACCCCGGAGGGCGGCGAGTCCTGACTCGCTCCTAGCCTCCCCGGGTATACGGCGCTCGGCCGGCGTAGATGGCCCGCTCCCCGAGCTCCTCCTCGATCCGCAGCAGGCGGTTGTACTTCGCGGTCCGCTCTGATCGGCTCATGCTGCCGGTCTTGATCTGGCCGGTGCCCAGGGCGACGGAAAGGTCGGCGATGGTCGTGTCCTCCGTCTCGCCCGAGCGGTGGCTGATGACCGCGCCCCAGCCGGCGGCGCGGGCGGTGCGGACCGCGGACATGGCCTCTGACAGGGTTCCGACCTGGTTGACCTTGATCAGGATGGCGTTTGCCGCGCGCTCCGCGATGGCGCGCTCCAGGCGCGCGAGGCTCGTCACCAGCAGGTCGTCCCCCACCAGCTGCAGCCGATCCCCGAGCCGCCCCGTCAGCGCGGCCCAGCCCGCCCAGTCGTCCTCGGCCAGGCCGTCCTCCAGGCTGACGATCGGGTATCGGCCGGTCCAATCGGTCCACAGGTCGATCAGGCCTGCGGCGTCCAGGCTTCGGCCCTCGCTGGCCAGCGTGTACGTTCCGTCCCGGCACAACTCCGTGGTGGCCGGGTCCAGCGCGATCGCCACGTCGTCCCCGGGCCGGTAGCCGGCCTGCTGTATGGCATCCATGACCATCTCGACAGCCGACTCGTTGTTCGGCAGGGCAGGCGCGAAGCCGCCCTCGTCCCCGACCCCTATCGGCAACCCGCGCTGGCGGAGCAATCCACCCAGGGCATGGAACGTCTCCGCAGCCCAGCGTAACGCCTCGCGGAACGTGGGGGCACCGAG
>DASWJA010000209.1:0-14310 GCA_036397375.1 Candidatus Limnocylindria bacterium | reverse complement strand
TGCTCGAGGGACGCGGATTCGGTCCGATCGCCCTGTACGGCATCAGCATGGGCGGCGCGACGGCCATCATTGCCGCCCCCGAGCTGCCGGTGGCGGCCGTCATCGCCGACGCGGCCTATGCCGATATCCGGCACCCGATCGCCAACCGCATGCGCGAGCAGCGGCTGCCACTGCCCGGTCTCGGCTCACGGCTGATCATCATCGGGGCCGCCCTGCGTGCCCGGACGCGGCTCATCTCGCCCATCGACCGCGTGGCCGGTATCGCACCACGCGGACTCCTGCTCATCGCCCCACGCCAGGATCGGCTCGTCAGCTGGCGGCAATCGGTGCGCCTGTACGAGTCCGCCGGGGAACCGAAGGAGCTGTTCGTGGTGGACGGCGCGGAGCACGGTGAGGCGCGGGCGGTGGGCGGCGAAGCCTACGAGCGACGGGTGCTGGCATTCCTCGATCGGTATCTGGAGCCGCAAACGTCTCGCTCTCAGGCCAAGGAGCGAACAGGCAGCCGACTATAATCCGCGCCACCCGGGCCGGGCGGACCTGCCGGACCGGCCGGGCTCGCCCGAGGGTCCATGGCAGTCAAGGTCCTGGTCGTCGACGACGACCTGAACATCCAGCGCGTCCTGAGCTTCACCCTCAAGCAGGAAGGCTTCGAGGTTCTGCTCGCCGGAGACGGCGAGAGCGGCGTTGCCACCGCCGCCCAGCAGTCGCCGGATCTGATCCTCATGGACGCGGCGCTGCCGGGCATCGACGGCTACCAGGCCATCGCCCAGATTCGCGCCGCCGAGACCGTCGGCCGCCGCGTCCCGATCCTGCTGCTCACCGCCGAGGCCGACATCGGGCAGCGGGTCAAGGGCCTGCGCGCGGGTGCCGACGACGACATCGTCAAGCCGTTCCACCCGGCCGAGCTGATGGCCCGCATCCGGGCCCTGCTGGCCCGCAGCGGGCTGAGCGGCACACGCCCGGATTCGGCCCAGGCCACCCTGCGACGGGTGATCGTGTTCTACGGCGCCAAGGGAGGCGTCGGCTGCACGACGTTGGCCATCAACACCGCCATCGCCCTGGCTGCGGAGCACAAGCGTCGGGTGGCGCTGGTGGATGCCAACCTCCAGTTCGGCGACCACCGGGTCTTCCTGGACCTGAAGCTCGACACAGCTTCGATCGTGAACGCCATCTCTGAGCCGGAGCTGGACGCCGACCTCTTGCGTCGCCTGGTGGTCTCCCACGCGTCCGGCATCGACCTGCTCTTGGCGCCTACCGCCCCCGAGCAGGCGGACGTGGTGATGGAGAGCCATCGCAGCTCACCCGAGTCCCTTTCGCATCTGCTGGAACTGATGCGAGGCATGTACGACTACACGGTCATCGACGCCAACCGCAGCCTGGACGACGTGACGATTCATTTGTTCGACGAGGCCGATGTCGTCTACGTGATCCTCACCGCCGACCTGTCCTGTTTGAAGAACGTCCAGCTGGTGCTCAAGACGATGACCGAGCTGGGCTATGCGCGGGACAAGGTGCAGCTCGTGCTGAACCGATCCAATGCGTTCACCGGCATCAACATTGCGAACGCCGAAAGCGTGCTGGGCAGCCCCATCTCGCACAAGGTCATCAACGAATACCGGGGCGCGATCGGAGCTTTGAACTCCGGAGCGCCGTTCATGGTCTCCCGGCCGGGGAGTCCGCTGGCCAGAGCGGTGAGCGACTTCGCGACCGCGGTCGACAAGGAGCTCTCGGTAGTCGACGCCGAAGCCTGACAAACCGGGTCGGGGCTGACAAGGCGGGCCTAAGCCGGCGGTAATCCTGCCCCTTCCAGACTGCGGCCGCCGGTCGCCGTCGGATCAGGGAGGCGAGCAGGCGGCGTCCGGCATTTCGCATCCCGACGCTGCGCCTCCCGCGGGGTGGACGGTGCTGGCGGAGACGGTGAGCGCGTCGCTTCGCGGAGTCGATGCGGTTCCAGTCCGGGTCGAGGTCGATGTCGCGTTCGGCCTGCCCGGCCTGACGATCGTGGGCTTGGCCGGAAGCGCCGTCCAGGAGGCCCGGGAGCGAGTGCGGAGCGCCGTCCGGAACAGCGGTTTCGAGGTGCCGGCCCGACGCATCACGGTTAACCTCGCCCCCGCGGACCTGCCCAAGGAAGGCACCGCCTACGACCTGGCCATCGGTGTTGGACTGCTGGCTGCCTCCGGCCAGCTCGACGCGGACCTCTCCGACACCGCCCTACTGGCCGAGCTGGCCCTCGACGGGTCGCTGCGCCCGGTGGCAGGCACCCTGGCCCTGGTCGCCGCGGTTCGCGACTCGGGCCGCCGGGCGGTGTTGGTGGCCCAGGACGACCTGGTCGAGGCGGCAGCCGTTCCCGGCATCGTGGTCCACGGCGCGGCATCCCTCGGCGAGGCTGTCGCCCACCTGACCGGGGTCCGAACGCTCCCGCCAGCCGAACCGACCCCGCTCCCTGCCTGGCGGCCGTTCGGCCCGAGCGTCGACCTGCGCGACATCATCGGTCAGTCGCTGGCGCGTCGCGCCCTGGAGCTCGCGCTTGCCGGCGGCCACAACCTGGCGCTTGTCGGGCCGCCGGGAGTCGGCAAGACGCTTCTCCTGTCGGCCGTGCCCGGGCTGCTGCCGCCCCTGGACGACAACGAGGCGGTCGAGGTCAGCCGCATCTACTCGGTGGCCGGCCTGGTCGACCGTCGTGTGCCGCTCACCCGCACGCGCCCCGTTCGCGCCCCACACCACACCATCTCCGTCCAGGCGCTGGTGGGCGGCGGCGAGCGAATTCGCCCCGGGGAGGCCAGCCTGGCCCACCGCGGAGCCCTCGTCCTCGACGAGCTGCTCCAGTTCCGACCGGACGCCCTCGATGCGCTGCGCCAGCCGATTGAGGCGGGCGAAGTGACCATCGCCCGCGTGGAGGGCTCACTGCGCCTGCCGGCGCGCTTCATGCTGCTCGTCGCCTTCAACCCCTGCCCGTGCGGCTGGCTCGGATCCCGATCGCGGGCCTGCGACTGCGATCCGTCCATGGTTCAGCGCTACGAGCGCCGGCTCTCCGGACCTTTGCGCGACCGGATCGACCTGTGGGTCGTGCTCGACGAGCCGCGTCGACTGCTGGCCGGTCCCGACGCCGAACCGAGCGCCGTCGTGGCGGACCGCATCGGAGCCGCGTGGAACCGCCAACGAGCTCGTCAGGGCGGACCCAATGCCGCGCTTGGGCCCGGAGCCCTGGACCAGGAACACGGCTTTGGGCCGGACGCCGTCCGCTCGCTGACGGCCCTGGTGCGCGCGCTCCGCCTGTCGCCTCGCCGCGTGCATCGTGCCGCCTGGCTGGCTCGCACGATCGCGGACCTGGCGGGCACAACCGCCGTCCAGCCAACCCACCTGGAGGAGGCGCTGCGATACCGCCCGCCGGTGATGCGGTGATCGCCCGCACGCCGAATCGAACGGCCGGCTGGACCGGTCTGCGGCTCGACCGCCTGGACCCTGACACCGACCGACCGTACTGGATCGTCACCTGCCAGCTGCCCGGCCTCGGCCCGGTGGCGGTTGCCCGCTTGCTGGCAGGATCCGGCAGCCTGCGCGCCGCGTGGCGCGACGGGGCCATCGATCTCGCCATCGCGGAGCTGCCGACGGACACGCGCCCCGCCGCCCTGGCGTTGGTACATGGCATCCGTGCCCGCGGGGTGCGACGCCTGGCGGCCGAGATCACCGCGCAGGGTCGGCGACACGGCGCGACCCCGATCACGGCGTTCGAGGCCCTCTACCCTCCCTCCCTGGGGCAGCTCGATCCGCGGCCGCCATTGGTGTGGGCGGCAGGCGATCCCGCGGCCTGGCAGGTCCCCGGCGTGGCGGTGGTCGGCACACGCCGCCCGAGCGGCTACGGCCGGGCTGCCGCCGAGGAGATCGGCGACGAGCTGGCTCGCGCCGGTGTAGCCGTCATCTCTGGTCTCGCCATCGGAATCGACGCCGTGGCACATGGGGCGGCGGTCGCGGCCGGCGGGCGGAGCGTGGCCGTCCTGCCGTCGCCGATCGACCGCCTCTACCCACCCATCCATCGCGAGCTCGCGACGCGGATGCTTGCGGCCGGCGGCGCCTTGCTCAGTGAGCTCCCGCCGGGCCGGCCGCTCGGCCGGCCGGACTTCGCGCGCCGCAATCGGATCATCGCCGGCCTGGCCGAGGCCGTGGTCGTGGTTGAGGCCCCAGACCGATCCGGCGCCCTCCTCACCGCGGATGCGGCGATTGCCCTCGGGCGCGAGCTGTTTGCAGTTCCCGGACCCATGGACGCGGCCACCTCGCGCGGGACGAACCGCCTCATCGCCGATCACCTGGCCACCCTCGTCACGTCGCCGGCTGCGTTGCTGCACATGGTTGGCCTCCGGCGTGGCCGGCTCCCGGTGAGCGTGCGGTCGCTTTCCGAAGCGGAGGGCCTGGTCCTGGCGGCCGTCCTTCGTCGGGCCGCCTCCATCGAGGAATTGTTCGACCGGACTCACCTTTCGACCTCGGCCCTGGCGGCAACCCTGACCATGTTGGAGGCCCGCGGGCTCGTGACGGCCTACGCCGGAGCCACCTTTCACCCCACCCTGGCGGCCCGTCGCAGCGGCTGGGGACGCCGACCCGGTGACCGCGCGCACCACGCCGGGGTTGGCGCTTGACGGGCCTCGGGCTATACTCCGCGCCGTCCTACGACCCTCGGACCGTCCGAAAGGCGGATCCGCCGGTCCGCAGGAGCGCTTGTCTATTGACCTCTCCGTCGACTCGGGTCGCGGGGGACTTCCGCCGGCTGGCCGCGCTGGGCACACCGTTGCGTCGTCACCGGTCCATCACCCATCTGGCCGTTGCCGTCACCGCGCTCGCGGTGGCGGTGGTTTTGGCCATCCCCACTGCCCCCCTCATCAAGGCCGGCCTGATCACGGCGCCCCGAGTGGAATCGATCCTGCCCGCCAACATCGGGGTCGGGGTGCCCAGCGCCGAAGGGGTGGTACTTCATTTCCCGGGTCCCATGGACCGCGCCGCGGTCCGCGCCGCGCTTCGCCTCGTCCCGCGCACCGACGTCCGCTTCCTGTGGAATTCCGATTCGACCACCCTGGCGCTGGTGCCCAAGGTCCGCTGGGCGACCGACCAGCGCTACCTCATCCAGGTGCCCGCCGGCACCGCCCTGGCCGATCGCCGCGCGCTGGCGGCTGACTGGCGGGCATCCTTCACCACTCAGAGCGCCCCGCGGGTGGTGGGCCTGGCCGTCACGGGAGTGAGCGGGACCCCATCCGCGGATATCCCGACCGTGGTCCAACAGGTCCTGGCCTCCACTGGGGACCGGGGTGCGGGTCCCAGTGCCGCCACCGACGACGCGGCGCCCGATGCCAGCGCCGCCACCGCGATCGGTTTGACCTTCAGCGCCGCGATGGACCACTCCGCGACCGAGAAGGCGTTCTGGATCACCCCCAGCGTGCCCGGCGCGTTCCAGTGGCAAGGGACGACACTGTGGTTCGCGCCGGACCAGCGTCTGGCGCCCGGTGTGCGGTATGCGATCAGCGTGGCCGGCGCCCGCGATGCGGACGGCATCCGGGTGGGCGGCGATACGAGCTTCTCCTTCGCCACGCGCCCGGGCGCCCAGGCGATGACGGTCAGCCCGGCCATCTGGGCTCGCGGCGCGACCGGGCGGACGGTGACCATCGGCTTCAGTCAGCCCATGGACCGAGATGCCACGGCCGCAGCCTTCACGCTCATCGACACGACCAGCGGCCAGCCGGTGGCGGGCCAGGTCGCCTGGAGCGCGGACGCGCGGTCAATGACCTTCAGCGCGGGAGGCGCTCTCACGGAGGGCCACACGTTCGTGGCCAACCTGGGAGCCGGCGCGCGCGACGCGGATGGCAACCCGGTCAGCATTTCGTGGCAGTTCTCGACCGCCGCTCCCGCGCGCACGTACACGCCAGTTCCGGCGACGCCAGGCAGCTCGGACATGGTCCAGTACGCGCTGAACCAGCTCAATTCCGCGCGTGCGTCCTACGGGATTGCGCCCTTGACCTTGGATCCGGCCATCTCGGCGGTCGCCTACGGCCACGCCGCCGACATGCTGGCCAACGGCTATTTCAGCCACGACTCCCTGGATGGGACCACCTACAAGCAGCGGCTGACCAACGCGGGGATCTCGTATGGCTGGTCCGGCGAGAACGCGTGCTACCTGGGCTACGGCGGAGGCGTGCAGGCCACACTCGACTGGTGCCACGCCGGGTTCTGGTCCGAGCCATACCCGGGCGGCGGGAACCACAAGGACAACATCCTGAACACCCACTACCGCCGGGTCGGGATCGGGATTGCGACCGGCTCGAGCAAGGTGATCGTGGTCTGGGACTTCACCGACTGACCGGAGACGGCTGGTACAGCGGCCGGTAAGCCGGCCCAAACGGGAGCCCGGAGACCCGGTGCTACACTCGCCGACCGATGGCGGGACCCAAGACCACGGGCGGCGACCTCGTGATCGTCGAGTCGCCGGCCAAGGCGAAGACGATCGAGCGCTACCTGGGCGACGGCTACCGCGTGCTCGCCTCGTATGGTCATGTCCGGGATTTGCCCAAGCGTGGGCTGGGCGTGGACCTCGAGAACGACTTCGCGCCTCGCTACGAACCGCTGCCCGACCGGCGGGACGAGCTCAAGCGCCTGACCGATGCGGCCCGCTCGGCGGGCCGGGTCTGGCTGGCCACCGACCTCGACCGCGAAGGCGAGTCCATTGCCTGGCATATCGCCGATCACGCCGGCCTGTCGGAGGATCGCATTCGCCGGGTGACGTTCAGCGAGATCACGCGTTCGGCCATCGAGAAGGCATTCGCCAGCCCCCGGGACCTGAACCGAGACCTGGTCGACGCCCAGCAGGCGCGGCGGATCATCGATCGGCTGGTGGGGTACAAGCTGAGCCCGCTGGTTGCCAGCAAGATCCGACGCGGCCTGACGGCCGGCCGCGTCCAGAGCGTGGCGGTGCGGATGGTGGTCGACCGCGAGCGGGAGATCCAGGCGTTCATCGCCGTCGAGTACTGGTCCATCGCGGCCGATCTCCGTCGGGGGGAGGCCGGCATCGCGTTCCGGGTCGGGCTGACCCGGATCGGCGGGCAGAAGGCCAAGATCAGTTCCCAGGACGAGGCCGACGAGCACCTCGCCGCGCTGCGCGACGCAAGCTATCGGGTCTCGGACGTGACCCGCAGCCAGCGGCGCCAGGGTCCGCCGCCCCCGTTCACGACCAGCACCCTGCAGCAGGAAGCCTCGCGCAAGCTCGGCTTCTCCGCCAGGCGGACGATGGCGGCGGCGCAGGCCCTCTACGAAGGCATCGCCCTGCCGGGCGGCCAGGAGGGCCTGATCACCTACATGCGGACCGATTCGGTGGCCATGGCTGCCGGGGCGGTGGCCGAGGCGCGCAAGGTCATCGCGAGCCGCTACGGTGCCGCGTCCGTCCCGGAGCGGCCCAATGCATTCCGCACCCGGACCCGCGGCGCGCAGGAGGCGCACGAGGCGGTCCGGCCCTCGAGCTTCGCGCGCACGCCCGAATCGGTCCAGGGCGCGCTCAAGCCGGATCAGTTCCGGCTGTATGACCTCATCTGGCGCCGGGCCATCGCCAGCCAGATGGCCGCGGCGCTGTTCGACCAGGTTGGGGTGGACGTCGAAGCCGGCCGCTACCTGCTCCATGCCGGGACCCGGCGCCGGGTATTCGACGGGTACCAGGCGGTGTACATCGAGGGCCGCGACGAGGAGGACGACGAGGCCGCCACGCGGCTGCCGGAGCTTGCGGTCGGCGAAGCGCTGGACCTGGTGGACCTGTCCGCCGAGCAGCACTTCACTGAGCCGCCGCCCCGGTACAGCGAGGCGACCCTGATTCGGGCCCTGGAGGAGCATGGCATCGGTCGACCATCGACCTACGCGCCGACGATGGAGGTCATCCGGGCGAGGGGATACGTGACCCTTGCGGACCGGCGGCTGCGCCCGACCGAGGAGGCGTTCCTCCTCACGGACCTGCTGACCGGGCATTTCGCCGACGTGGTCGATCCGGCGTTCACGGCCCGCATGGAGTCCCAGCTGGACGAGGTGGCGGGCGGCCGACGTGAGTGGGTTCCCATGGTGCGCGCGTTTTGGGAGCCATTTGCCGAGCAGGTCGAGCGCGGCAAGGTCGCCATCCCCAAGCAGGTCGAGGAGACCGACATCATCTGCCCGATTTCTGGCCACCCCATGCTGAAGCGGCTGGGTCGCAACGGGTGGTTCCTCGGCTGCAGCGGCTACCCCGAGTGCAAGCACACCATGCCGCTCCCCGGCGAGACCGATCCGGCCATGGACCTGCCGGGCGTCGGCGAGACGTGCCCCGAGTGCGGCGAGGGGACCCTGACTCCGAAACGGGGCAAATTCGGCCCGTTCGTCGCGTGCAGCCGCTACCCCGATTGCCGCTACGTTCACCGTCCGGCAGCGGCCACCGGCGGCGACACGGATCCAGCCCATCCGGCGCCGGACCTGCCGGGCGCGGGCGAGACGTGTCCCGAGTGCGGTCAGGGGACCCTGGCCCCGAAACGCGGACGGTACGGTCCGTTCCTGGGATGCAGCCGCTACCCCGACTGCCGGTACATCCATCGGGCGGCGTCGGCGACCAAGCCCCGTCCTGGGACGGGACGCAGGCGAACGGCGCGGCGCGCCGCGGGGCGTCGGACCTCCGCAGGTGGTTGATCCGGCCGCGGCCGCCCCGCGCCAGGCCGAGACAGCCGTCGAGCGCTTCATCTCCCATCTCGCAACCCGTAACGCCGCCCCCGGCACGCTGACCGAATACCGTCGTAACGTCACCCAGTTCGTCGCCTTTGTGGCGGATCGGGGCGTCGATTGGCACGCACCCGACCGGGCTACCCTGCGGGCGTGGCTGGCCACCCTCGCCGAGCGGGAGCTATCGGCTTCGGCCGTTGGTTCCAGGGTCAGCGCCGTCCGAACCTTCTACCGCCATGCCGCCCGGCAGGGCTGGATCGAGGCCGATCCGCTGGCTGGCGTGCGGTCGCCCCGCCGACCCGGACGCCTCCCACGGGTGCTGACGGTTGACGAGGCCACCCGGCTGGTGGAGGCGCCCGCGCGCTGGACGGGGGACGGCCTGCCGGCCTCGAGCACCGCGACCCGCCGCCGGCAGGGGAATCGCGAGCTGGAGGCGTCCCTCCTCCGCCGGGATGCCGCCATCCTGGAACTGCTCTACGCCACCGGGATGCGCATCAGCGAGCTGTCGGGCCTGAGCCTGCCCGACGTCGACCTCGGCCGCCGCCGGCTGCGCGTGCTGGGTAAGGGCCGCAAGGAGCGCGACCTGATCTTCGGTCGGCCGGCGGCGGCGGCCCTGGGTGCCTACCTGATCGGTGCCCGACCGTACCTGGCGTCCCGCGCGCCGGCAACGGGCCTCGCCGGCAGCCCCGTGTTCCTCAACGCGGCGGGCGGCGCGCTCACGGCGCGCGGGGCGCGCCTGGTGGTCGCCCGTTGGGTGGGCGCCAGCCAAGTCGGCGGCCGCACCTCCCCCCACACCTTGCGGCATTCATTCGCAACCCATCTCCTGGAGGGCGGGGCAGACCTGCGGACCGTGCAGGAGCTGCTGGGACACGCGTCGGCGCAGACCACCCAGATCTACACCCATCTTTCGGATGCGGCCCTGCGCGCCGCGTACCGCGCCTCGCACCCCCGATCGGAGAAGCTGCCCGCCGAGCCCTCGCATGACCGCTGACCGCCCACCGGATCTGACCAGCGCGGCGAGCGTGGTCCTGCGCGCCAGCCTGGTGATGACCGCCGCGGCGGTTGTCAGCCGGGTGCTGGGATGGGTCCGCCTGCTGGTCATCGGCGCCGAATTCGGTGCGTCGAGCGAGCTCGACGCCTACCTGGCCGCGTTCCGGATCCCGGATGCCATCTTCCAGCTCGTCGTGGCCGGCGCCCTGTCGGCGGCGCTCATCCCGGTCTATGCCGGCTACCGAGCCCGTGGCGAGGCAGACGAAGGGTGGGAGCTGGCCAGCAACGTCATCAACCTGGTGGTGCTGGCGCTCGCGGCCCTGAGCGCGGTCATGGCGGTCG
Source organism: Candidatus Limnocylindria bacterium (assembly GCA_036397375.1). Lineage (GTDB taxonomy): Bacteria > Chloroflexota > Limnocylindria > QHBO01 > QHBO01 > DASTEQ01. The sequence goes on along the minus strand of DASWJA010000209.1, from coordinate 4,275 downwards.
GCGCTCCCTGGCTGGTGCCGATCATCGCGCCCGGCTTCGACCCCGAGACGACCGCGCTGACGGTTCGCCTGACCCAGATCATGCTCATCAGCCCCGTGTTCATCGGCCTGGGTGCCGTCGTCAGCGGCCTCCTGCAGACCCATGGCACGTTCGGCCCGACGTCGATTGCCCCACTGGTCTACAACCTGGCCATCATCGGGGCGGCCGTTCTCGTCGCGCCGGTAATGGGCGTGGAGGCGCTCGCGGCAGGGGTGGTCGTCGGCGCCGTCGGCCACCTGGTGATCCAGGTTCCGGCACTGCGCCGACTCGATCCCGCGTGGCGGCCGCGGATTGACCTGCGGCACCGGGGCGTGCGCCGCGTGGCTGTCCTGATGGGACCGCGGGTGTTCGGCCTGGCGGCAGGGCAGGTCAACCTGATCGTGAGCACCGCCCTGGCTTCAGGCCTGGTCGCAGGCAGCATCACCGCATTCACGTACGCCTTCCAGCTCAGCCAATTGCCGGTCGGGATCATCGGCGTTTCGATCGCGGTGGCCCTGTTTCCAACCCTGTCGCGGGATGCGGCCCTGGGCCGCGCATCGGAGATCCGGCGACAGGTCAATGCCAGCCTGCGGGTCCTGTTCTTCGTCACCGCCCCACTGGCCGCGCTGTTGATCGTCCTGCACGGGCCGGTCACATCGGTCTTCTTCGAGTACGGGCTGTTCAGCGCCGAGTCAGCTGATCGGACCGCATCCGCGCTGGCCTGGTTCGCAGTCGGCGTGCCGGCCCACGTCGTGGTCCACGTCCTGACCCGCGCCTTCTACGCGATGCAGGACACGCGCACTCCGGTGACCTGGGCGGTGGTGGCCGTGGTCGCCAACATCGGCCTGATGCTGTTGCTGGTTGGGCGGATGGGGGTCGAGGGGCTGGCGCTCGCGATTTCCATCAGCGCCACGGTGGAGGTCGTCGGCCTGCTGGCCGCACTCCGCATCCGGCTGGGCGGTCTCGATGGCCGCCTGCTGCTGGCGTCCTTCACGCGCTCGGGAGTAGCCACCCTGGTGGCTTCATTGGCCATGCTCGGGGCATTCCTCGGCACCATCGCCGCCCTTCCCGGTCTCGAGGAGAGCGGTGTCGGCCGGCTGGTGTTCCTCCTCTTGCCGGCGAGCGTCGGTGCAACGGCCTACGTCGTCGCGGGCCTCGTGCTTCGCGCGCCCGAGCTGACCACCCTGCGCCGCATCGCCGGCCGTCGACCCGCTGGCCCGTGACGTTCCGTCCCGCGGTGGAAGCCGATCAGGATGCCTGGCAGGGGCTGCTGGCGCGCGAACCGAGCGGAGATTTCCTGCATGACTGGGCATGGGCGGCGGTGGCTGCCCACGATGGGCACCCGCAGCGGCGCTATCTCGTGCTGGAAGGTGACACCCCGGTGGCGGGGGCGGCCGCCCAGGTGCGCCGGATCGCACTCGGACGGAGCTTCTGGTACGTGCCCCACGGGCCCGTCACCGACTATGCCCATCCAGCCGCCGCGGGGCGCATCCGTGTGTTGGTCGAGGGGCTGGTGAATGAGGCCCGGTCCGACCACGCAGTGGCGCTCCGTCTGGAGCCGCGCATCGAAAGCGGGGCGCCAGAGGTCGCCATCCTCGACGAGCTGGCGCACCGGGTCCCGGAACGCCTCCAGGTGGGCCAGACCCGGATCGTGGACCTGGCCGACGACGACGCCCTGCTGGCCGGTTTCGACGCGGACACCCGGTATGGGGTCCGTCGAGCCGCCCGCGAAGGGGTTGAGATCAGCGTTGACACCGATTCGGCAGACCGATCCGCCGTGGATCGACTCCACGAGCTGGTGCGCGCGACTCAGCGCCGCGCCGGCTTTCGGCTGCCGCCCCTGGAGCGCTACTGGACCGCCTGGCAGGCCCTGGCCGGTGCAGGACGTGCCTGCCTGGTCGAGGCGCGACGCGGAGGCGAGACCCTCGCCATGGGGATGCTGGTGATCGAAGGGGAGCAGTCGTTCTACCTGTTCGCCGGCTCGCGGCGGGAGTCACCCGGTGAGCCGAAGCACTACGCCTCGTATGCCGCCCAATGGGCCATGATGCGCGAGGCGCGCGCCCGTGGTGCCCGCCGCCACGACCTGTGGGGCGTGGAACCAGCGGGTGCCGGACCAGACCATCCGTGGTACGGCGTGGGCCTGTTCAAGAAGGGATTTGGGGGTCGTGGCGTGACCTGGGCCGGCAGCTGGGAGATCGTGGTCGACCCGCTCGCCTACCGCCTGCGGGCCGCGGCGGCTCGCTTTCGGCGGCGCACTCCGCAGGACGTCCCGTGACCGAGCGCGGCATCGGCCTCGGCGCCCTGGCCGACGCGGTGGCCCCGGAACGAGTGATCGGCGTGCCAGCCGGGGAGATCAGCGGCCTGACCGCCCACAGTGCCGAGGTCGAGCCCGGTTCGGTGTTCTTCGCCATCCCCGGGGGGACATACGACGGTTGGACCTTCGTCACGGAGGCCGCCTCGCGCGGCGCGGTGGCGGTCGTGGCCGAGCGCGAGACGGCCGGCCTGGTCATTCCGCAGCTGATCGTGTCGAATGCTCGCCACGCCGTGGCGGACGCGGCCGACGCGTGGTACGGACGGCCGTCGGCGCAGCTGCGGGTGTACGGCATAACCGGCACCGATGGAAAGTCGACTACCGCGTTTCTCTCCATGGGCATCCTGCTGGCCGCCGGCTCGCGCCCGGGCCTGGTGGGGACGGTGGACACCCGGGTCGGTGACCAGCAGATGGCCTCGACCAGCCGGACCACGACGCCGGAAGCCCTCGAGCTGCAGCGCCTGCTGGCCGACATGGTCGAGGCCGGCAACGACAGCGTCGTGATCGAAGCCACCTCCCATGGCCTGGCCCAGGCACGGGTCCGCAACTGCCGCTTCAAGGTGGGCGTCGTGACGACCATCACCAGCGAGCACCTCGAGTTCCACCGCACGCTGGATGCGTATCGGGCCGCCAAGGCCATCCTGGTCGAGGAGGCGCCGGTGGCGGTGCTGAACCGCGACGACGACACGTTTGCGTACCTGCAGGATCGGGCGGCGGGCGCCGTGATCAGCTACGGCATCGACGCCGAGGCGGACATCCGCGCGACGGCACTCGACCTCGGACCGCATGGCAGCCGGTTCCACGTGACGGGGCCCCGCTGGTCAGGCCCGGTGACGATCCAGCTTCCCGGTCGCTTCAACGTCAGCAACGCGCTGGCCGCCCTCGGGCTGGCCGAGGCCGAGGGCCTGGACCTCGAGCAGTCCGCGGCCGCGCTGGCCGAGGTTCGCGGCGTCCCGGGCCGGATGGAGCGGATCGACCTCGGTCAGCCCTTCGGGGTGATCGTCGACTACGCCCACACCGCCGATTCGCTGGCCAAAGTCCTGCGCGAGTTGCGGCCGCTGACGGCCGGGCGCCTGATCGCCGTCTTCGGGTCAGCCGGCGACCGTGACCGCACCAAGCGACCGACGATGGGCCGTATCGCCGGGGAACTGGCTGACCTGGTGGTGGTCACCGACGAGGACCCGCGCAGCGAGTTGCCGTGGGAGATCAACAAGGAGATCGCCCAAGGTGCCCGCGAGGCGGGGGCGCAGGAGCGCGAGACGCTGTGGATCATTGACGACCGCCGCTCGGCCATCGCCCATGCGCTGCGAATGGCACAGGCCGGCGACATGGTGCTGTTGGCCGGCAAAGGGCACGAGCCGAGCATCATCTACGGCGACGAACGGCGCTGGTGGGACGAGCGCGAGGTGGCGCGTCAGGAGCTGCGCGGGATCGGATTCGGGACCGATGAGCCACCCGCCGCCTGATCCGAACCGGCTGCGGGCCTGGCAGGTGACCGACGAGATGGCGTGGGACGCCTTCGTCGAGACCGCCGACCATCGGGCCTTCCCCCAGCTGTGGGGCTGGGGCGAGCTGCGTCGTGAAGCGGGATGGCGCCCGCTTCGCCTGGCCGTGGGCGATGTTCCCGACCAGCCGCTGGCCGGCGTCCAGCTCCTCCTGCGCCGGGTGCCGCTCACCGGGTGGTCGTTGGCGTATGCCGCTCGGGGGCCCATTGGCGCACTCGACGAACCAGCTGTTCGCGACGCGCTGGTGGCCGGGCTGCGGGCCCTCGGTGACGAGGAGCGCATCGGCCGGGTGCGGGCCGATCCCGAGGCGACGCACGACGACCCCTACGGCGCGGCCCTCCTGGCCGCGCCGTGGCGGGAAGCGCCCAAGGTCCAGCCGCCCACGACCCGCCTCATCGACCTGACCCAGCCGTCGGACGGGCTGTGGTCGGCGCTGGCCCG
>DASWJA010000208.1:0-4688 GCA_036397375.1 Candidatus Limnocylindria bacterium | reverse complement strand
GCGATGTTGAAGGTGGCGACGTGTTTCCCGCTCGGCAGCGTCCGCAGCTCCGGATCGCGGGTCAGCCGCCCAACCAGCAGCACCTTGTTCATGGGAAGTTCTCCTCCAGCCCGGCAGGGCTCATCGGCTCACCCGGCGAGTGGGCGGCAGGCAGAAGCTAAGGCGAACGTCCTTACCGAGGTATGACGGGCGGCTTACCAGCCGCCTGGGCCGACCGATACGCCTCGCGACGGGGTACGCCGACGGCTCGCAGGAGGTCAGCCACGGCACGGTCGGACATCCCGCCACGGCGCGCGGCGGCGGTGATGGCCCCCAGGTCCGGACCGGCGTCGGGCACCGGGGCCACGAGGCCGGAGATCACGAGGGTGAATTCGCCGCGCGGCACGGCCAAGGCGTCCGCGACCTCCGCCGGCGAGCCGACGACCATCTCCTCGTGGAGCTTGGTCAGCTCCCGGCCGGCCGCGACCCGCATCTCGGGATGGGCGTCGGTGAGTCGGACCAGCTCGTCGAGCAGGCGGCTCACCCGGTGCGGGGCCTCGAACAGGATCAGCGGCAATCCCAAACCACCCGCCGCCCGCACCAGGCGTTCGAGCGCCGCACGCCGGGCCGTCACCGGCCGGGCGGGCAGAAACCCGCCGAACACAAACCCGCTCCCCGACACGCCCGCCATGGCCAGGGCGGCGGTCACGGCCGACGGACCGGGGACCACCTCGACGGCGTGGCCCGCAGCGCGGGCGGCGGCCACCAACCCGGCCCCCGGATCGGAGACGGCGGGCATGCCGGCGTCGGTCGTCAGGGCCAGGGTCTCCCCCGCCGCGAGGCGCGCCAAGAGGACCGGTAGCCGCTCCCCCGCGTTGTGCTCGGTGAGCGACAGGGTCGGCCGCCGGGCCCCGATGAAGCGCAGCAGCCGGGCCGCCGCCCGCGTGTCTTCGGCGACCACCAGGTCGGCCTCGCGCATCCCGTCAGCCGCCCGCGGCGACAGGTCACCCAGGTTCCCGATGGGCGTCCCAACGACCAGCAGCCGCCCGGCCATCAGGCTCAGGCTCGGCGTCGCGAACCGGGCCGGCGGCGCGGGTACAGGTGGTCGATCCCCGGCGTGCGGAGGCTGACCTTGGCCACGGGTGCCATCTGGCGCTTGAATTCGTAGCGCGCCACCCGCCGGGCAGTCCAGCGCACCAACTCTGGGTCCAGGCCAGCCGCGACGCATCGCTCCGCCGTCCAGCGGCGGTCCACGAGGGCATACAGGATCCGGTCCAGGTCGTCGTAGGTGGCGCCCAGCTCCTCCTCATCGGTCTGTCCCGGCCACAGATCGGCTGACGATGGCTTGGCGATGATCTGGGGCGGCACGCCCAGCTCGGTGGCCACCGCCCGCAACTGGCTCTTGTACAGGTCACCGATGGGCTGGAGGGCGGCCGCCATGTCTCCGTGCTGAGTGGTATACCCGAGGAGGATCTCGGTCTTGTTCGAGGTCCCGCACACCAGGGCGTCGAAAGCCGCCGAGCGGTCGTAGAGCACCATCATTCGCAGGCGTGCCAGCACGTTACCGCGCCGGACCCGGACGTCGGTCTCCTCGCCATGACCGACCAGGGTGAGCATCGGCTCGGCCATGGGCGTGATGTCCACCCGCTGGGAGTCGCAGCCCAGGGCGTCCACCACGCGCAGCGCATCGGTCTCCGCGGAGGGGTCGCTGGTGCGGAACGGCATGCGCACCGCCAGGACAGAGTCGGCGCCGACGGCCCGCACCGCCAGGTAGGTGACGGTGGCGCTGTCCACTCCACCCGACAACCCGACCACCAGCCGCTCGAAGCCGGTCTGCTCCATCTGGCGCTTGATGAAGCCGGCGACGACCTCGACGACCTGGGGAGCGTCGATCTGCGGCAACGGCGCCGTCTCAGGGGCAGACACCGGGCTCATCCTTCCGCGGCAGCCTCGGCCGGGGGCTCCAACCCGGCGCGCTCCGCGATGATCCGGTCCAGCTCGCGTCGGGTCAGCTCCAGCCGCTCGTCGGCCAGGATGGGGAGCTGGTACCGCTGCATGCGCAGGTCGTCGGTGTCGAGACTGCCCACCACCAGTGCCTCCTCGTACAGGGGCGCTTCGGCGATCACCGCGCCGCCCGGACCAATCAGGCGCGAGCCGCCCCAGAAGGTCAGTCCCTCCTCGTTGCCCACCCGGTTGCAGAAGGCGACGGCCACTGTCCCCAGTAGGGCGTAGGTCTCCTGCATCTTGTGCCAGCCGGCGATGGCCGCCAGGCCGGCCGCGCTCCCCGGCGCACGCGCCGGACCAGCGGCCAGGTTGACGAGGAGTGCGGCTCCGTCCTGGGCCTGGAGCAGGGGCAGCGACGGGTGCCAGAAGTCTTCGCAGATGCTGAGGCCCACCCGACCCAGCGGCTCGCCGACTTCGGTGGTCCGGATCCGGTCGCCGGGGCGGGTGAAGCGGCCCTCGTCGAACATCCCATAGGTGGGCAGGTAGACCTTGCGGTGCAACCCGATCAGCTCCCCGTCGCGCAGAAGGGCGGCGCTGTTCGAATACCGATGCTCAGCCGTTTCCTCCACGAAGCCGATGGCCACCAGGATTCCGGGCGCTTCGCGAGACACGGCGGCCAGCCGCGGGTCGGTGGCGGGCATGGCCACCTCGGGGACGAGATCGCTCAGCAGGTACCCGGTGAGCGCCAGCTCGGGGAACACGACCAGTTCCGCGCCTTCGGCCGCCGCGGCCCGGACCCGCTCCGCGGCCACCTCGAGGTTGGCCGCCACCTCACCGAGATGAGGTGCCACCTGTGCCAGCGCGACGCGGACCTCCACGTCGCCAAGCCTAGCCGACCGGCGCCTCGGTCGGGACCGGCGCCGCTTCGTCGGCCGCCTCGGCCGAGGCCAGTCCCGAGCTGCCGGCGGCGGCGTCCGCGATCCGCCGCTGACGGGTGGTGGGTTCCAGCAGCTCTTCGGCGTAGTGGCAGGCGACCTGGTGGCCGCCGCCTACGGTCCGCAGCTCGGGCCGCTCGGTGGCGCAGCGCTCGGGGTTGCCGAGCTGGGTGCGCAGCCAGCAGCGGGTATGGAATCGGCATCCCGACGGGGGGTTGACCGGCGACGGGACGTCGCCACGCAGGATGATCCGCCGCCGCGCGGCGCGTTCCGCCGGTCGGGCCACGGGTACCGCCGACAGCAACGCGATGGTGTAGGGATGGACCGGAACGCGATAGATGTCCACCGAGCCGGCGACCTCGACCAGGGCGCCAAGGTACATGACTGCCACCCGATCGCTGATGTGCTCGACCACGCCCATGTTGTGCGCGATGAACAGGTAGGTCAGGCTCAGGCGGCGCTGGAGGTCGCGGAGCAGGTTCAGGACCTGGGCCTGGATGCTGACGTCCAGGGCGCTGACGGGCTCGTCACAGACCAGCAGGTCGGGCTCCAGGACGAGGGCCCGCGCGATCCCGATTCGCTGCCGCTGACCGCCTGAGAACTCGTGGGGGTAACGCCGGGCGTGATAGGGCTGGAGGCCAACCAGCTCCATCATATGGGCGACCTTGTCGGCGCGCTCTTGTGCGGTCCCGATGCGGTGGATGCGGAGCCCCTCCCCGATGGCGCTCGCGATGGGCGAACGGGGGTCGAGGGACGCATATGGGTCCTGGAACACGATCTGCATCCGGCGTCGGTACGGTTTCAGGTCATTGCCCTTCAGGTCGGTGATGTCCGTCCCGTCGAACACGATTCGACCGCCGGTGGGCTCGATCAGCCGCAGCAGGGTCCGACCCACCGTGGTCTTACCGCAGCCCGACTCGCCCACCAGGCCCAGTGTTTCGCCGCGTCGAATCTCGAAGCTGACGTCGTCGACCGCCTTCACGTCCCCCACCTTGCGCTGGAGGAGGCCGCCGCGCAGCGGAAAGAACTCCGTTAGGTGCTCGACCTGGACCAACGCGCCGTTCGTGGCCGCCGGGCCGGTCACAGGACGCGCGCCCCCTCGATCTGGGCGCCGTCGAGGTGGTGGTAGATCCAGCACCTCACGTCATGACCCGCGGCCGCGCCACCGACCGGGCGCAGCTCGGGATGCTCGGTTTCGCAGTGCGCGACCTGCTGGGCCACACGTGGCACGCAGCGGGGAGCGAACCGGCAGGCGGCCGGGAGGTCGATCAGGTTCGGGACCGAGCCCGGGATGGTCATCAGCTCGTCACGCACGTCGCCCAGGGTGGGGACCGAGCCGATGAGGCCCCGCGTGTACGGATGTTTGGGATCGAAGAACAGCGTGGCCGTGTCGGCCTGCTCCACGATCTCCCCGGCGTACATCACCGCCACCCGGTCGCACATCTCCGCCACCACCCCCAGGTCGTGGGTGATGAGGATGATGGCCGTACCGGTATCGGCCTGGAGGGCGCGCATGAGGTCCAGGATCTGAGCCTGGATCGTCACGTCCAGGGCCGTGGTCGGCTCGTCGGCGATCAGCAGCTCCGGCTCGCAGGCCAGCGCCATGGCGATCATCACCCGTTGGGCCATGCCGCCCGACAGCGAATGGGGGTAGGCCTCCAGTCGTCGCTCGGGGTCCGGGATCCCGACCATGCGCAGCAGCTCGCCGGCCCGGGTGCGGGCGGTCCTGGTCTTCATCCCCTTGTGGATCTCGAGCACCTCGGCGATCTGGCGACCCACGTCATAGACCGGGTTCAGGCTGCTCTGCGGCTGCTGGAAGATCATGCTGAT
>DASWJA010000207.1:0-1511 GCA_036397375.1 Candidatus Limnocylindria bacterium | reverse complement strand
GTCAACCGGCGGATCCAACACGTCCAGGGCCGGATCGGTCAGGGGGTCCGGTTCGTCGGTGCGCTTGACGTCCTTGGCACGCTCCAGGTTCCGGAATCGGATCAGACCGCCGCCCGCGAGCTCCACCAGGACCGTCCGGAGGGCATTCGATCCCGCCCGCCCTTCGCGCAGGACGGTGGCCAGCGGCGGGGTCATGTCGGCAGGGGGGCCGGCCATCAGCACCGAGGGTGAGTCGACCAGTTCGGGATCATCCCCGTGGCGGCGCCAGGCCACGAACGCCGTTCCCGCGGTCAGGACCAGGGCCACGATGCCGCCCGGAATCCCGACCAGGGCGTTGAACTCGCGATACGTGTTCAGGCGCTCGGTGGCCGCCGGGGTAACCACGGCGTCAACCTCGTCGAGGGCGGCCACCAGTCCGTCGCCGACTGCTCCGGCGCGGAATGCGGGGGCCATGACCAGGTTGATGAGTCGTTCCTGCTCATCGACCGAGAGATAGGCCGTTTTGAAGCCGCCGCCGGCATAGGTGCTGATCACGCCGTGCACCCGGTCCTCCTCGAAGCTGACCAGGATCACGAACCCATCGTCGTAACCCCGGCGGCCTATGCCCCACTCGTTGAGCAGGCTCTCGGCGGCGGCGCGATTGGTCTCGAAGTCCTGGCTCGGATCGACCTGCAGGTAGATGGCGACCTCCGCCCCGCTGCGCGCCTCGAGGGCATCGATCCGCTGCTCGAGGATGGCTTCTGTTGCGGCATCCAGGACCCCGGCTTCGTCGTACACCGCCTGGTCGAACACCGGATCGGGAAACGGGGCACCGGCGACAACCACACGTGCCATCAGGGCGGTGCCCAGCGCGGCGGCCAGGAGCCCGGTTCCGATCCGAATCATCACTGGCATCGCACCATGACCCGGGACGGGTCGGTGGTCAAACCCGGGATCTGGGCGTCGAAGGGAACCGACTCGCCGGGCGGGATTTCGGGTGACAGGACAACCGTTCGCGCCACGGGGCTGCCCGACCCGTTGACGGCGGTCAGCTCACACCGAGCGCGTCCCGCCCGCGATCCCTGGTTGTTGACCTGCAACCTCACCACGACCGATGCCTCGGCCACCGGCCCCACCGCCAGCACGTCACTGGTGAACGGCCCGACCCCACCGACCAAGATCGAGGCCACCACGCCCATGGCGACGACCGAGCCCACGATCGCCGCCGCCACCGTCCCGTGCATCTGGGTGGCGGCCGGCGCCGTCATGCCGGCGCGGTTGCAGACGTCGCACATCGTCTCCTGGAGGTCAATCGGGCGCCCGCACTTCAGGCACCGCCCCGGGGTGCCGAAGGCGGGAAGCTCGGCGGGCGCCTGGCTCATGGCTGACGGTGGTCCAAGCCGGTGTCGAGCCGCTCACCGGCCTGGATGGCCACGGCGAGCCAGTTGTCCCGCGGCGCCAGCGGGCAGCTCCATCGGGGGTCGTACGTGCACGAAGGGTGGTACGCGTAGTTGAAGTCCAGCACCAGCCGA
>DASWJA010000206.1:0-1947 GCA_036397375.1 Candidatus Limnocylindria bacterium | reverse complement strand
TCGGCCAGGGCCTCGACGTCGTCGAGGTCGTTGTAAACGTAGAAGCTGGCCCGGGTGGTGGCCGGGATGTCGTAGCGCTGCATGACCGGCTGGGCGCAGTGGTGCCCCGCCCGCACCGCCACTCCGTGGTGGTCGAGGATGGTCGCCATGTCGTGGGGATGGACCGCGTCCAGGACGAAGCTGATGACCCCGGCGTGGATGTCCGGATCCTCCGGGCCAAAGCGGCGGACGTCGGGGATCTCCCCCAGCGCCGCCCACGCGTGCTCGAACAGGTAGCGCTCGTGCTCGCGGACGTTCGGCATACCGATATCGGTCAGGTAGTCGATGGCGGCCCCCAGGCCGATGGCCTCCACGATGGCCGGGGTGCCGGCCTCGAACTTCTGGGGCACCTCGTTCCACTCGGCGCCCTCGAGGGTGACCCGAATGATCATGTTGCCGCCGGTCAGGAAGGGCGGCATGGCCTCCAGCAGCTCGCGGCGTGCCCACAGTGCGCCGATCCCCGACGGCCCCAGCATCTTGTGGCCGCTGATGGCCAGAAAGTCGCAGCCGATGGCCTGCACGTCGATGGGCATGTGGGGGGCCGCCTGGGCGGCATCTACCAGAACCAGGGCGCCCGCGGCATGCGCCCGTTCGGTGATGTCGCGGACCGGGTTGATCGTCCCCAGCGCGTTGCTGACCGCGGCCACCGCCACCAGCTTGGGACGGGTTGCCAGGAGGCGGTCCAGGTCCTCGAGGTCCAGGCGCCCGTCGTCGGTGATGGCCACGTAGCGCAGCTCGGCGCCGACCTCGCGCGTCAGCTGCTGCCACGGGACGATGTTGGCGTGATGTTCGAGCTGGGTGGTGACCATCGTGTCGCCGGGGCGCAGGTTGGTCCGACCCCACGAATAGGCGACCAGGTTGATGGCCTCGGTCGCGTTGCGCACGAACACGATCTCGCGCTCCGACGGCGCGTTCAGGAAGCCGGCCACCTTGCGCCGCGAGGCCTCGAAGCGCCCCGTGGCGTCCTCGCTGAGCTCGTAGATGCCGCGGTGGACGTTGGCGTAGTGGTGCGAATACGCGTCCCGCATGGCCTCGATCACCACCGCCGGCTTGGGGGCCGAGGCGGCTGCGTCGAGGTACACCAGCCGGTTGCCGGTCGAGGTCAGTCGCTCGAAGACCGGGAAATCGGCGCGTCGAGCAGTCCCGCTGAAGGCGCCGGGGATGGCCTGGGGCTGCGCGCCGACGGTCATCGGTCTACTTCGCTGTTTCCGCCACCGGCTCGGCGGCCTCGTCGCCCACCTCGGCCGGCAGGCCGACCTGCTCGCGGACCCAGTCGTAGCCATTGGCCTCGAGCTGATGCGAGAGCTCTTCGCCGCCCGACATCACCACCCGCCCGTCCAGCAGGACGTGGACCCGGTCGGGCTTAACGTAGTTCAGCATGCGCTGATAATGGGTGATCATCAGCACGCCCATCTCCGGGGAGAGGGTTGCGTTGATCCCCTCCGCCACGTTGCGCAGGGCGTCGATGTCGAGGCCCGAATCGGTCTCGTCCAAGATGGCCATCTTGGGTGACTGGACGGCCATCTGGAGCATCTCGAGCCGTTTCTTCTCGCCGCCCGAGAAGCCGTCGTTCACGTAGCGGGTGGCGAACCCCGGATCCATGTTGAGGAGCGCCATCTTCTCCTCCAGCAGCCGCCGGAATTTGGCCAGCGGGATGCCGGTGTACTTGATGGCCGCCGCTCCATCGCCGTCAGCGTCCGGCTGGCGGGGATGGTGAACCGCGTTGTAGATGTTGCGCAGGAAGCTGGCCACCGTCACGCCTGGAACGGAGCTCGGGTACTGGAAGGCAAGGAACATCCCGGCTCGCGCTCGCTTGTCCGGGGACAGCTTCAGCAGGCTCACGCCCTGCCAGGTGATGTCGCCCGCGTCGACCTTGTAGTCCGGGTGGCCGAGCAACGCATAGGCCAG
>DASWJA010000205.1:0-1817 GCA_036397375.1 Candidatus Limnocylindria bacterium | reverse complement strand
GTCATCGGCGGCGTGGCGCTCGTCAACAGCCGATTCGGGCAGCGGCGCTTGTTCAGCCGGGAGTCGGGCTCGGCGGCTGAGCCACAGCCCTAGCCGGTCGCGCTCAGGCTCACCTCTGGCGGCCGGTGCTGGCGCAGGTGGAAGGCCAGGTCCAGCGCCGTCTTCCCAACGATCAGCACCAGCAACGACCCGACCGGCGTGGCCAGGAAGATGCTGACGAAGGCGCCCACCAGGATGGTGAGATGCATGATCACCAACCGGCCGTAGGGTTGGGTCATGACCTGGGCTGGGGACAGCGTTCGAAACTCGCCCCGCTCGATGTAATTCGTCCAGAACGAGACGGCGTGGCTGATGCCCAGGCCGACGGCGCCCAGGGCCAGCACCCCGAGATCGGGAAGGACCAAGGGCACCACGAACGCGCCGGCCTGCGCGCCGATCAGGTCGCCGGCGAGGGCCGGGATGAAGAACAGGACGAACGCGCCGTGGACGACCCAGAACAGGCCGTAGTGGAAGGAGAAGAACCCCGCCACCGCCAGGCGGCTCATCTCGCTGATGGGCCGGCCGTTCATCGTCCAACTGCTCGAGGTGCCGGTGCCCTCGGCGCGCAGGATCTTCAGGATGTTGATGACCCCAACCACACCGTTCTCGACCCAGTACAGGGCCAGGATCAGGACCAGGTTCCAGCCAAGCCATAGGACGCCGGCCAGTGGGACGAGGTTGAACAGGACGAGCAGGGCGACGGCTACCGGGGAGGAGTTGACTCGATAGACCTCGAACGCGCGTTGCACCAGGCTCGGCGCGATCGTCCTGCCGCTCACCCACCACCCCAGGCCAGGGGCCGCGGACGCATCGATTCGGCCTGATTCCAGGCGTCCCACTCCTCGACCACCAGGCCGTCGGCGTCGAACTGCAGCAGCGAGATGCCGGCCAGGGTCACCGGCTCATCGTCCTCGACCTGGGTTGCCCACCACGGGACCGCCGCGCGGTTGCCGTCGACCACTGGTTCGCCAAACCAGGCCGTGACGGTGTGCTCTGACGCGAACGACTGGGTCACATACTCCCGCGCGCCGTCGAGGCCGCGATATGGCTCGCGGAACGGCTCAGTCCAGTACTCGCAATTCGGGGCGTACAGGGTCAGCACTGCCTCGACGTCGCGTTCCTCCCACGCCCGCTGCCAGGTCTGGGCCCAGCGCTGCGCCGCCGCCCGCGGATCGGTCATGCGGTAATTCCCCTAGCCGCCGATGCGGGACATGTTGCGGGGCGGTGGCCGGAATCCCGGGTCGCCTATGTGGTGCTTCAGCTCCTTGTTCCAGGCGGCCTCGCGGATGATCTCCACCAGGTCGGCGTCGGACGCTCCGGCGCGCATCGGTCCACGCAGATCGGTCTCGTCGATGCTGAACAGGCAGGTGCGCAGCGTCCCCTCGGCGGTCAGCCGCAACCGGTCGCACGCGTCGCAGAACGGCTCGCTGACCGGGTTGATGAAGCCGATTTCGCCCACCCCATCCGCAAACCGATACACCCGGCTGGTCTGGGCCGGGTCTGCCATCGGCATCGGCTCCAGCGGAAGCCAGTCCGACGGGACCGATGTCTCCAGGGCTGCCTTCAGCTCGGCTCCGGTCAGGACCGAGTCCGGCGACCAGCGGCCACCCCCGTCCAGCGGCATGAACTCGATGAACCGGACCACGTAGCCGCGCGTGCGGGCCAGGTCGGCGAAGGCCCGGACCTCCCGATCGGTGGTGTCACGCAGGGCGACCGCGTTGACCTTGATCGGTCGGAGCTGGGGGTAGGCCTCCGCGGCGCGGAGACCGGCCAGGACC
>DASWJA010000204.1:0-1562 GCA_036397375.1 Candidatus Limnocylindria bacterium | reverse complement strand
TGCCGAGCAGGCCGGGAAGATCATCCACGCCCAGCAGAACATCCTGTACCACAAGCCCGGGCTGGAGCTCCACGAGCGGCTGCCGCGCTACTTCCCGGGGGCCGCACCGGCGGGCGGCGCGGCCGGCGCGGCCGGCGCGGCGCCGGGGCGCGAGGCAGAGGCCGTCGGCGACATCGGTCTGTTCCTTTCGAACTCCGGCGCAGAGGCCATCGAAGCGGCCGTCAAGCTGGCAAAGATCGCGACCCATCGGCCGGCGATCGTGGCCTTCCGGGGCGGGTTCCACGGGCGGACGCACGGGACGATGTCGCTCACCTCATCCGCGATCAAGAACCGCGGCCATTACGAGCCGCTGCTGGCCAGCGCCTACTTCGCACCGTACCCGTATCCCTTGCGCAACCCGACCGGGCGGTCCGAGGAGGCGTCGCTGGCCTGGACGATGTCGCAGCTGGACGAGCTGTTCGCCACGCTGGTGTACCCCGAGGACGTGGCCGCGTTCCTGGTCGAGCCGGTGCTCGGGGAGGGCGGGTACGTCGTCCCACCCGACGGCTTCCTCCCCGCCCTGCGGGAGCTGGCCGACCGCCACGGGATCCTGCTCATCGTCGACGAGGTGCAGTCCGGCTACGGGCGCACGGGCCGATTCTTCGCCACCGAGTGGAGTGGCGTCCGGCCCGACATCGTGGTCATGGCCAAGGGCATTGCGTCGGGCATGCCACTGTCGGGCATCCTCGCTCCCCGCGACCTGCTGGCAACGTTCCCGCCCGGTGGCCACGGCGGTACGTACGGCGGCAACGCGGTGTCGTGCGCGGCGGCGCTGGCAACCCTCGACGTTTTCGAGGACGAGGGCCTGGTCGCGCGCGCCGAAACCCTCGGCCATCGACTCCTCAACGGTCTGCGCCAGGCCGCAGCAGGCCACCCGTTCGTGGCTGAGGTCCGCGGCCGCGGCCTGATGGTCGGCATCGAGTTCGCCGACCCCGACACCCTGATCCCCCGCCCCGACCTGGCCAAGGCGGTCATCACCGAGGCCCTCGCGCATGGGCTCCTGCTCCTGTCCTGCGGCACCTGGGCCCAGGTCGTGCGGATCATCCCGCCCCTCGTCACCACCGAGCAGGAAATCGACCAGTCCGTCTCGATTCTGGCTGAGGCCCTGGCCGCCACCTCGTAGCCCTCCCAGGACTGTCCGGGCGGAGCAATGGCTCGGTCCTGCGACCGGCAGATGTACATCACGTGTACGCATCGGTCACGAAAAGCGTCGCGAGCCCGGCTCCGGACGGTAAACGAGTCGGTTTTGTACGCGGAGTGATCAGGACTGCCGTCGCAGCCCCATGTCGACCGGATTCGTGCGGAAACGTGACCGATCGGTACATCTCATGAACAACGACGAGGTCACCAGCGCGTAATCCGGCTCGACGAGGATCGGCACATGCCGAACCGCGAACAGCGGCTTGCCCGCGCAGCGTGGTGGATGGGCCGCGACCTGGATGACGCGGCAAGCGAGCTTCGCCAGGCGAGACGACGTGCTGGCCTGACCGCGCAAGCCGTGGCGTCCGTCCTTGGCGTGTCAC
>DASWJA010000203.1:0-5090 GCA_036397375.1 Candidatus Limnocylindria bacterium | reverse complement strand
CGTGTCGTGGCCGGCGGCGCGCACGTCGGAGCTGGCCGGGATGGTTTCCGCGATCTCAATGAACCCATCGGTCTCGGTGGCTCGCTCGAGCGGGACAACGGTGTCCGCCCCCGGCGGGATCGGTGCGCCGGTCGAGATCCGCATGGCGACACCGGGCTGGAGGGCTGGCAATGCCCGCGCTCCGGCCGCGACCTCACCCATGATCCGCAGTCGGCCCGGCAGGTCGGCGGCGCGGACCGCGAACCCGTCCATCGCCGCGTTCGCGAACGGGGGGACGTCGGACGTGGACTGAATGACGTCGAACATCAGCGCGCGGCCCAGGGCCTCCGCCAACGGAACCGTCTCGGCCCGAGGCTCGGGCGCCATCCCCAGCAGACGCGCTCGGGCATCCTCGACGCTCAGCACGTCGGTGAGGGGTCGAGGTCGCGGATGCGCCGCCAGCCCGCGTAGGACAGGGTCGCGGCAGACGCCAGAATCAATGCCCCGGCCACCATGGCCGCGTCGAACCAGAACTCGGGCGGGTACAGCTGGATCAGGCTCGAGTCGGCGGGGAAGGCCCAGGTGCCCGGCGGGAAGAGCAGCTCATGGAAGAGCGTGAAGGCGCTGTCCCAGGCCAGAATCGCAAAGGCCCCGATCGCCAAGGTCGCCGCGCCCACGCCGCCAGCCCCGTAAATGAGCATCCGCCCCAGCCTCCGAGCCTCGGTCATGAGCAGCCGGCCGCCCCATGCCGCAAACGCGACCGCCACCAGGTCCAGGATGACCAGGATCCGCACCAGGCGGCTGACGTCGTCCATGTGCGAACGCTCCGACGCATCCAGGACCGCTCGGCCATTCGCGAACGCGACGGCGAACTCGCCGCCCGAAATGATGTCCCACACGACCTCACCGTTGATGCGGTCCAACTCGTCCTGGGACCGCTGCAACTTGTCCGCCACGTCGTGGCGGTCCTGCAGCCAGCCGATGAACAACGGGTTGACAAGGGCCAGCGGACCGGTCAGGGCGGTCAGCACGCCAACCCAGAACGCGAACAGGAAGGCGACGCGGGGTGGGGCGGGCATGGCGGCTCAGCTGATCGCGGCCTGGGGAGCCCAGGTCCGAGGCGGGTCAGTCGACGCCCATCGCTCCCAGCGCGTAGTTGAGCGCCATCCCGACGATGGCGATCACGATGGCACCCAGGATGGCGTCCAGGATCCCGGCAATCGTGAAGGTCAGACCGATCTGGGCGGCCAGCCAGCTGGTCAGGTACAGCATCGCCGCGTTCAAGACCAGCAGGAAGAGGCCCAGCGTGATGATCGTGATCGGGAAGGTGAGGATCTTCAGGACCGGTTTCACGATCGCGTTCACCAGGCCGAAGATCAGGGCCAGGATCAGCCATTGGATCGGCTCGCCCGAGAAGTCAAGTCCGTCGAGAACCTGCACGGCCGCCCACAGGGCCGCGGCATTGACCAGAACCGCAATCAGGAATCCCATGCCCTACCTCCGATATCAGCCGTGGTTGTGGCAGTCTCGATCGCGCTCAGCGTAGCAGTTTGACTATTTGATCGGCTCCATCCTGAAGGTGGGATGGTCTGCCGCGCCGGGGAGGCGGTTGAAGTCCCTCCTGAGGGGTTTGGGGGTCTTGGCGTAGAACGCAGCGATGACCCGGTCGCGCTCGTTGCCATCGACCTCGACGGCGGTGAAGGGCTCAGTCCGACCCTTGCGGCGAAGCTCGCCCCGACCCGCCGCTCGAAGGTTGCGAACCCAGTCCGTGACGCCATATTGCGACATGAGATACCAGGAACCGTCGACCTGCCACGGGATGAGCGTCACCCGGGATGGCTTGCCGGTGCGCCGGCCCGGGACCTGGAGGACGGCGGCGAACCCGGCCCACAACATCATGGGCCGTTGGATTCGAATGATCAGCGCCATCGCACGGCTGGGCGAGGTCGCCGCGCTGGGGACCTGGGGTCGTACTTCCATGGCCTGGTCTCCGTAGCGGGGCAGGGCGGTGTCGCGCAGATCGCGTATGCCCGGCCGGCCCGCCGAGTATGCGCTTTCACCCGTTCGCGAGCGTCTCGATAGTCCCGGCTAGCAGAAGCTTTCCACGTAAGCCCCCATTACGCCGCCGAACCACTCCAAGACGACCTGCGGGCAGGTTTCGGTGCCACTCACCTCTGCCGACGTCACCGGGAACAACTGCTGGATCCCACCGATCCTGACTGCCGTGTCGCGCCAAATTCGGTCACAGGCCGCCGGGTCGATTTCGCCGCAGTCGACTCTCGGGCCGAACACCGTTGGGATTACCCAAACCATCACCACGATCGCCGAGAGCAACGACCCGAGGGCTGCCGCAGCGATTGATCGTCGGCTCATGCCTTGCGGCGCACGGCAACCACGATCCCTGCGATCAGGACGACGAATCCGCCAACCATGAAGGCGAGACCAGCGATGGCCGCGGCCCGCCAGGAACCGTCTTCGGAATAGAGCCGGAGGACGACAAACGCCATCGCCGCGCCAGCGGTAAAGAGGACGGCAACGGCAACGGACAGGCCGATGAAGAGGCGCACAGAGGTTCGGGCGGGCGCGGCGCCCGGATTGAGAGTGCCGCATTTGCGGCATTCGAATCCGCCGGCCGCGTCGTTCCACCACTGCCTATAGAGCGGCGCCCGGCAATTCGTACACGTGACGGAATTAGGCGGCCGTGCCAAGCCTTCGCACCTCGCGCGCTTCGAGGGCCGATTCGCGCTCATAGATGGTCGGGGCGACTGGATTCGAACCAGCGACCTCCTGAACCCCATTCAGGTGCGCTACCAGGCTGCGCTACGCCCCGAACGTTCGTGCTCGGACGCAGTGTACCTTCCTGCCAGATGGCGGTCCTGGCTGATCGCTAGCCTTCTGAGCTACCTGCGCTGTTCGCCGCTGGACGAGTTCCCAGGTTCCGGAATGTCTTCGAGCATGTAGGCGACGGCCTCGTCGAAGGTCATGGTCCGGCCCTCCTCGACCGCGCGGGCGTACTCGTCCTCGTCGAGCATCGGGCGCGCCTCCTCCAACGGATTGGCGCTGCCGATGAGCGCTTCCGGCAGCTCCCCGCCCAGCTCCTCCACGGCCCGTGCAGCAATGGCCGCCAGTCGTACGGCGCGCTCCGGTCGACCCAATGCGAGCTCCAGCACGGCGCCCATCTTGGCCCAGGGCATCATTCCGACGTTTCCGATCTCATACCACGCGCGCGTGGTCTCCCGAAATGCTTCGTGGGCGCGGGGAAAGTCCCCTGCCTTTTGGTAGATCGAAGCGAGGGTCCCCAGCCCGTCAGCCATGTCCAGCACCCTTCCCAGCTGGCGGCTGACCTCCACCACCTCGCGTGTCGCGGCCAGCGCGTCCTCCGTGCTGCCGCCGACGCCCATCAGGTAGGCGCCGGTCCGCAGCCAGGCCGTTGCGAGGATTACTCCCGCGCGATCGTCTGTCCGCCCGTACTCGTCGCGTGCCGCTTCAGCCCGTTCGATGGCAGCCGCGAAGTCGTTCCGGCCGACGGCCGTGTACGCACTGGCGAAGAGCGTCTCGGCGATCAGGTGCGCGTCGTCAAGCTGGCGGTAGATGGCCAGCGCTTCCGCGTACAGCTCGTCGGCCCGCTCGGCGTCGCCCAGCCAGTAGACGAGGCCGGCCAGTCCACCCAGGGCCTTGGCCCTCGCGGCGTTCGGCACCGCATCAGCCGGCAGCTCCAGCAGCGACTCGAGCCATCGGATCCCCTCCCGGAGCCGGCCCCAGTAGTGCCAGAAGCGCCAGAGCGCACCCGCCGTCCGCGAGCCGGTTTCGGCGTCGCCGCGGTCGACCGCCCATCGCAGGGCGGTCCGCAGGTTCTCCTCCTCGCGACGCAGCCGCTGCTGCCAATGCCGCACGTCGGTGCGCACTAATTCCGGCTCCGCGGCTTCCGCAAGCGCGAGCATGTGGCGCGCATGCCGGAGACGCACCTGGTCGCCACCCGGCCTCGCATCCAGCTTCTCCGCGGCGAACTCGCGGATGACCTGCAGCATCCCGAAGCGGTTCTCCGCGTCGGTACCTTCGGTGGGGTGGACGAGGCTTTCGTCGACCAACGATGCCAGTCCGTCGATCGTCTCGATTCCCAGCTCGCGGTCCGGATTGCAGACCTCTTCCGCAGAGTCGAGCGTCCAGCCACCGGCGAAGGCGGCGAGCCGTGCGAAGAGGCTCCGCTCGGCCTCGCCCAACAGCTCGTAGCTCCAGTCGATGGCTCCGTGTAGGGTGCGCTGCCGAGCCGGCAAGTCCTGCCTACCGCTCGCGAGCACCGGAAGGCTTCGTTCGAGACGGTCGAGGATGGCCTGTGGCGTGAGCAGCCTGATCCGCGCGGCAGCCAGCTCGATCGCGAGCGGCAGGCCGTCGAGTCGGCTGCAGATCTCAGCCACCGCTGGGGCATTCTCGTTCGTCACCGCGAAGTCGGGTTTCACTGCCCTGGCGCGCTCGATGAACAGCGCAACCGCCTCGTATTGCGACAGAGCCGCCAGCGTAGGCAGGTGCTGTGGATCGGGCAGGCTGAGCGGCGGCACCTCGTAGTCCTGCTCAGCCCCCAGGTGGAGCACCGCGCGGCTGGTGACGATGATGCGCAGCCGCGGCGAGCCGGCGAGCAGCTCGGCGACGAGCGGCGCCGCGCTGAGTGCCTGCTCGAAGTTGTCGAGGATCAGCAGCAGCTCGCGCTCCTGCAGGTGATGCTTCACGCCCTGCTCGAGGTCGCGGTCTGCCTTCTCGCGGACGCCGAGTGCAGCCGCGATCTGCGACGCCACCGTCGTTCGGTCGTTGGCATCCTCGAGTCCGACGAAGAAAGCGCCGTCGGCATAGTCGGGCAGAAGCCGCTCGGCGATGGCCAATGCGAGGCGGGTCTTTCCGGTACCGCCGGGGCCGGTCAGCGTCAGCAGGCGACGTTGACGAAGGAGGTCAGAAGCCTGTCCCAGCTGCCCAGAGCGTCCGATCAACGGCGTCGGCGACAGCGGCAGGTTGTTCGGTCGCGCATCGAGTGAGCGAAGCGCCGGGAAGTCGCGCTGCAGCCCGTCGATCTCCAGTTGCCAAAGTCGCTCCGGGGCCGGCAGGTCCTTGAGCCGATGCTC
>DASWJA010000202.1:0-1754 GCA_036397375.1 Candidatus Limnocylindria bacterium | reverse complement strand
AGGAACGCGGCCAGCAGCAGGATGAGGATCACGGCAGGCTCTGGGGCCGCGCCGGAGCCCTGAACCAGTCGCACCAGGCCCTGCTGGATCACCGCCACCAGCCCCGCCAGCAGGATGGTCAGCAGGACGGCTCGGGCGCCTCTCACGACCTCTCCCCCGCCGGGCGAGCGTTCAGAGAATCGGCTATTTCAGCGGCAATCTTGTGGCTGGTTCCGATCCCAAGCGTGACCACCGCATCCCCGGATCGTACGTGGTCGGCGACGTAGGAGGCGGTTTCGTGGATGTCCCCCGTCGCGATGGCGGGCACCGCTGACACCTCCTCAATGGCATCCGCCAGCTCCTCGGCGCTCACGATGGTCGTGTCCGGATCGCGGGCCGCGAAGACATCGGCCACCACGACCTCATCGGCGGATCGGAAAGCCTCCGCGTAATCCTGGAACATCGCCCGCGTGCGCGCGTAGGTGTGCGGCTCGATCACGGCCCACAGGCGTCGGCCGCCGACCCGCTGCCGCGCGCCGGCCAAAGCCGCCCGCACTTCGGTCGGGTGGTGGGCGTAGTCGTCGAAAACGAGCACCCCGGCAGTATCCGCGATCAGCTCAAGGCGCCGAGAGGCCCCGCTGAAGCCCTCCAGACCGCTTTTGAGGGCCTCTGGACCGATTCCCAGCTCCCGGGCCATGACGAGCGCGCCGACCGCATTGAGGACGTTGTGCGCGCCGGCCAGGCGCGATCGGTACCGAAGCCCAAACAGGTCGAAGCTGGTGCCATCCTGATCGAAGGCGACGTCGGCGGCCTCGTGATCGGTCCCGTGGCCGTATCGGACCAGGCGGCCGCCCCAGTCAGCCAGGTGTTCGAGTACCGCATCGGTCCCTCGATCCTCCGCCAAAGCCACCAGGAGCCGGCCCCCAACCCGCTCATCGGTGCTCATGCCACCCAGGAAGCGAGCGAACATCTGGAACACGGCCTCCTCGTCGGCGAAGACGTCCGGATGGTCCATCTCGACGGTCGTCAGCAGAATCGCGGCGGGGTGCAGGTGGAGGAAGTTGCCGTCGTACTCGTCGGCCTCGGCCACGAACTCCGCTCCCCCACCGGCGCGCGCCGAGGCGCCCCAGGCGGGCACCAGGGCGCCAACTTCGACCGTTGGATCGCGTCCGGCGTCGACGAGCAGGTGACCGAGGAGCGCGGTGGCGGTGGACTTGCCGTGCGTGCCGGCCACGGCCACCCCGAGGCGACCCCGCTCCCCCATCAGCTCCCCCAGCATGGCCTGCCAGGGGACGACCGGGATGGCCCGATCACGGGCAGCGACCAGCTCCGGTAAGTCGGGCTGGAGGCGGAGCGCGGCGCTCACGGCCACTCGGTCGACTCCCTCCAGGTGCGCCGGATCATGTCCCGTGACCACGCTCACGCCGATTGCCGTCAGTGGCTCCGTGTAGGCGGACGGCCCGGCCGCGTCGCAACCGTCGACCCGCACTCCGGCGCGCGCGGCCAACAGGGCCGTCCCGGCGGCCCCCGCGCCGGCGATGCCGATGACGTGGATCCGTTCGCCGGGCCGCACCATCAGCCGGCGTCGATCTCCCGGAAGGCCAGCTCCAGGGCGGCCAATGCGGCCTCGGCCTTGTTGCCCTCGCGGTCGCGGGTAAACACGTGACGCTCCACGGTGGCCGGATGACCGCGCCGGCAGGTGGCCACGAAGTGGAGGCCGATTGGCTTGGCTGTCCCTCCAGCATCGGGCCCGGCGATGCCGGTCACGGCCAGCG
>DASWJA010000201.1:0-13281 GCA_036397375.1 Candidatus Limnocylindria bacterium | reverse complement strand
GAGGCCATCCCACGAGTGTACGGGTCCGCAGGCGGGGTCGGGGTTGCTATGCTCCCGTACATATGGCTGCGACCGCCCGCCCAGCGCGGCCCCGCGCCGGCCAGCTGGTGATCATCGGCGGCGCGGAGGACAAGCTTCGGCATCGTACGATCCTGACCCGCTTCATCACCCTGGCCGGGGGACCTGAGGCGCGGATCCTGATCGTCTCGACCGCCTCCTCGCTGGGCGAGGAGGCGACTGACCTGTACGCCTCGCTGTTCCGCACGCTCGGGGCAGCCGAGGCCGTCAGCCTGCGTCCGCTGCTCCGCGAGGAGGCAAACTCGCTGCGCGCGGCCGAGCTGGTGCGCGACGCAACCGCCGTATTCCTGACCGGCGGCAACCAGCTGCGGCTGTCGAGCGTGGTGGGCGGCACCCGCCTGGGCCGTGCCATTGCCGAACGACACCGTCACGGGCTGGTGGTGGCCGGGACGAGTGCCGGCGCGTCGGCCATGGCCAGCCACATGGTCGCCTTCGGAGCGGGCGGTGCCACTCCCAAGCAGCGAATGACCCAGATGAGCGCTGGGCTGGGCCTCCTGCCCGGGGTGGTCATCGACCAGCACTTCGAGCAACGCAACCGGATTGGGCGCCTGCTCGCGCTGGTTGCCCTCTCGCCGGGCCTGTTGGGGATTGGGATCGACGAGGACACGGCGGCCGTGGTCGGACCCAGCGGCGTGCTGGAAGTCATCGGGAAGGGATCGGTCACCATTCTCGACCCCGCCAGACTCCAAACCGATGCCTATGAGGCCAAGCGATATCGGCCGATCATGGTCAGCGGCGTCATCCTCCACAGCCTGCCGTCGGGCTACCGGTTCGACCTCCGCCGTCGTCAGCTGCGCGCCACCCTCCGACCGATCGACGCCACCGACCGCGAGCTGGCTGCGGTCCACGCCGCCACCGAGCGGACCCGGCGCCTGATCCGGCGCATCGCCGCCGAGGGAGCCGATGACACCGCACCCGAGCGAGCCCGCCGGCGCGCGACTCGATCGCAGCCCCTCGAGGAAGCCAGCGAGTGACCCGCGCCCCCGCCTCCGGCCGCCGACGCCCACGCCGCACCGCAGCGTCCGAGGCCCAGGGCCCGGGCGGCACTCTGCGCATCGTCGAGCAACGCGTCTACCGGGGACCGAACTACTGGTCCTACGAGCCGACGATCAAGCTCGTGGTCGACCTTGGCCCGCTGGAGGAATGGCCCACCAACCGGCTGCCGGGATTCGCCGAGCGTTTGCTGGCGGTCGTGCCCGGGGTGGCTCAGCACTCCTGCGGAACCGGGCGTCCGGGCGGTTTCCAGGACCGGCTTCGAGACGGCACCTGGCTGGGCCATGTGGCCGAGCACGTTGCGCTCCAGATCCAGCGCGATGCCGGCACCGAGGTCGGGCGTGGAAAAACGCGATCCACCGGACAGCCGGGCCGCTACCACGTCATCTATTCCTACGCCGAAGAGAGCGTGGGCCTGGCCGCCGGTCGCCTGGCGGTCCGGCTCGTCAACCACCTGGTCGAGCCGGATCCGGCGTTCGCCTACGCGGCGGAGTTCGAGCAACTGGTCCGGCTCGCCGAGCGGGCGGCTTTCGGGCCGTCTACCCAGGCCATCCTGGATGAGGCGAACCTGCGCGACATCCCCTGGATCCGGCTCAACGAGGCGTCCCTGGTGCAGCTCGGCCACGGCCGCCACCAGAAGCGCATCCGGGCCACGATGACGTCGCACACCAGCTCGCTGGGAGTGGACATCGCGACTGACAAGAAGCTCACCAACCGCCTGCTGGCGGCCACCGGCGTGCCGGTGCCTCGCTCCGAGGTCGTGCGCAGCGTCGACGAGGCGGTGGCCGCGGCGGGCCGGGTGCGGTATCCGGTCGCCATCAAGCCCATCGACGGGAACCATGGACGAGGGGTGATGCTGAACCTGGCCGATGAGGCCGCCGTCCGCGCGGCCTACTCAACTGCCCGCGCCGAGTCGCGGTTCGGCGGAGTCGTGGTCGAATCGTTCCTGGTCGGCAACGACTACCGCTGCCTGGTCATCGGCGGGGTGCTGCGCGCGGTCGCCCAGCGGGTGCCCGCCCACGTGGACGGGGACGGCAAGCACACTGTCGCGGAGCTGGTCGAGATCACGAATGCCGACGCACGACGCGGCATCGGTCACGAGAAGGTCTTGACCCGGATCATGCTGGATGAGGAGGCGGTGACCTACGCTGCGGAGCAGGGCCACACCCTCGACACGATCCCCCGTCGTGGACGGCGGGTGTACCTCAAGCGGACCGGGAACATGAGCACCGGCGGCATCAGCATCGACCGAACCGAGGAGATCCACCCCGAGAACGCGGAGATCGCCGAGCAGGCGGCCAAGGTCATCGGGCTCGACATCGCCGGCATCGACTTCATCTGCCCCGACATCAGCGTTCCGGTCCGCGAGACCGGGGGCGGCATCGTGGAGGTCAACGCCGCGCCCGGGTTCCGGATGCACACCCACCCCACCGAGGGCGAGGCCCAGTATGTCGCCAAGCCGGTCATCGACATGCTGTTCCCGCCCGGTACGGCGTCACGCATCCCGATCGTGGCGGTGACCGGCACCAACGGCAAGACCACCACCGCCCGGATGATCAACCACATCCTGCGGGGCATGGGCCGCAAGGTCGGGATGACCAGCACCGACGGCATCTTCATCGATGGGCGGGTCATCCGGCGGGGTGACATGAGCGGCCCCAAGTCGGCGTCGATGGTGCTCCAGAACCCGCTGGTCGACACCGCCGTGTTCGAGGTGGCGCGGGGCGGGATCCTACGCGAGGGGCTGGGCTACCAGCGGAACGACGTGGCGGTCGTGCTGAACGTGGCATCCGACCACCTGGGCCTTGGCGGCATCACCAGCCTGCGCCAGCTGGCCGGGGTCAAGCAGGTCATCGTGGAGGCCGTGCCGCGCGACGGGACCGCGGTCCTCAACGCGGACGACCCCCTGGTCGCCAAGATGGCCGCCGTCTGCTCCGGAGCGGTCATCTACTTCAGCCTGAATCCCGACCACGATACCCTCCGTCGCCAGGCATCGCGGGGCCGCCGGGCCGTCACCGTGGAGCCGGGGCGGAACGGGGAGATGATCGTCCTGCGCCAGGGCCGCAAGAGCCTGCCCCTGGTCTGGACCCACCTCATCCCGGCCACGTTCGAGGGACGGGCCCGGATGAACGTGGTCAACGCGCTGGCCGCCACCGCCGCCGCCTGGGCCACCGGCGCGCACCTGCACGACATCCGGCAGGGCCTCCGGACCTTCGCCGCGTCCTACTTCCAGGCCCCCGGCCGGCTCAATCTGTTCGAGCTGGACGGCTATCGGGTGCTGGTCGACTACGCTCACAATCCGCACGCCATGACCGCCCTGGGGGCGTTCATCGAGGCGCTGGCGGCCGAAACTTCGAATGGACACCATCCACTCGTGACGGGGCATCGGATCGGCGTCATCGCCACGGCCGGCGACCGGCGCGACCGGGACATCCGCGAGCTGGGGCGAGTGGCCTCTTCGTTCTTCGACACCATCTTGATCCGGGAAGATGCCAACCCCCGCGGGCGCAAGCCGGGCACGACGGCGGACCTCATCCGCGAGGGCATCGAGGCCGGGGTTCGTGATGGCGCACGCTGCCGCGCCATCGAGACGGTGCTCGATGAGCTGGAGGCAACCCGCCAGGCGCTTGATATGGGCCGCGATGGCGACCTGGTCGTGCTGTGCGTGGACCACGCCAACCTGGCCTGGAAGGAGCTCCAGCATCGGCGCCACGGAACGCCCGCCGGCGAAGCCGAAGGGAACGCAGCGGAGGACCACGGTGCTGGCACCTCCGCGGACGTCGACGACGCGGAAGAACCGTACGCCTGAGACGGCGCCCGGCTAGGCAGGTGCGCGCCGGGCGGCGAGCAGGGCGCGCAAGCGCGGCAGTGAGACGGATCGGTACGCCTCCTTCGCCAGCCAGGCGAAGATCTCATCGCGCTCCACGTGGCTCATGACCGCGACCACGTCACCCCGCCGGCTGCGCGCCAAGAGGGCCTTGAGGGCCCCGAGCTCGGTGCGGTAGGTCGGGATGCGCTCGGCGTAGCCCCCGTCCGCTGCACCGCGGCGGAAGATGGCGTTCATCTCGGCCAGGTCGCGGCCGCGCAGGTAATGCCGCTTCTCGCAGATGACCAGGTCGTCGACCCGGCTACCCGCCAACCGGGCCATCTGATGCAGGATCTCGTCGCTGCGGTCCCCGGCCGTCCCCAGCCCCAGCCGGACGCGGCCACCCGCGCCGGACAGCCGCGCGCAGACGTCGAGCAGGCCGGCCAGCCCCGCCTCGTTATGGGCGAAGTCCACCAGCACCAGCACACCGTGGCGGCCGTACAGGTTCAGCCGGCCCGGGTTGATCGCCTGGTCCGGGGAAAAGGAGGCGAGCCCGGAGGCGATCTTATCGAGGGGGATACCGAGGGCGTCGCAGGCGGCGGCCGCGGCGAGGGCGTTCGCCATGTTGTACCGGGACAGGCCAGCGAACGCCACCGGCAGATCCGCGGCCGACGCGACGCTGATGCCGCGGGCGCCGCGCCGTCGGAGGACCAGATGACCCCGATGCAGGACGGCGGCCCGCCCCCGGGCCCGCAGCGCCTCGGCCACCCCGGGAGCCTGCGGGTCGAGGCTGAAGGCGTATGGCCGGGCGTGAGTGCGAAGGCGCATGGCCCAGACCCGGGGGTCCTCCGCATTGAGGACCGCCCATCCGCCACGGCGGGTGATGCGCACGACGGCGCCCTTGACCTCGGCCAGTTCGTCGAGAGTGTCGATTCCCTGGAGCCCCAGGTGGTCGGCGCTGACGTTGGTCACCACCGACACGTCGTTGTGCTGGTAGCCGATTCCCCGCAGCAGGATTCCGCCCCGGGCCGTCTCGAGGACCGCCAGGTCGAGCTCCGGCTCGGCCAGGATGCGTCCGGCGCCGCCGAAGCCGGTCCAGTCGCCGGCCTCGATCAGCTCACCGCGAAGGTAGATCCCGTCCGAGTTGGTCATCCCCACCAACATCCCGGACCGGCTGGCCACGTGGGCGATGAGGCGGGTCGTGGTGCTCTTGCCGTTGGTGCCGGTGATGGCCACGATCGGGACCCGCGGGGCGGGCAGCGCCGGGCGCGGGCCGTCGGCCACGGCTCGCAGAGCCTGCAGCTCCCGCCGTTCCAGCCGCTGGTTGCCCGTTCCCAGCGCCAGGCGGGCCGCTGCACCGGCGATCGCCTGCGCGATGACCCGTCGCCGCCAGGCGAAGGCGGCCAGGGCTCGGCGCCCGTCCTCCGATTCTCGGAACACGACTCTCGGGGCTGGAACACCCAGCCCGTGGTGCAGCCGCCGCACGGCCTCCCCGGCGGCGCGGGCGACGCCCATCACCGCCTCGGGATCACCCTGGAACTCGATCTTGATCGCCGGCCGGTTCGTGAACCGATTCGGCCCCTCCAGGACCCGCAGCTCCAGCAGCTCGACGGCCGGCGTGGCCGCGCGGTCGGGGGGCATGGCGGCCAGTATAGTTTCGGCCGCATGCCGTCCAGCTCGCCCCTGTCCGCGGTCCGCGACCACGTCGTCGACCGCGTGCCGGCCTACCTGGCGGACCTTGAACGGCTGGTCAACATCGACTGCGGCTCGTACACCCCGGATGGCGTGAACCGGGTGGCGGATCTCGTGGCCGAGCGCCTGAACACGATTGGAGCTCAGGTGGCGCGCACCGATGGCGGTGCCGCGCCCGACGGTCGACCGCTCGGCGACCTGGTGGTCGGCCGACTGGACGGGACCGGGCCCCGACTGCTCCTGATCGGCCATATGGACACCGTGTTCGAGCCGGGCACCGCGGCCGAGCGCCCGTTCCGGATGGAGGGCGACACGGCCCGTGGCCCGGGGGTGTCGGACATGAAGGGCGGCCTGCTGGCCGGACTGACGGCACTTGATGCGCTGCGGGCGGCGGGCCATCGACCATCGGTTACGTTCGTCGCCAACCCGGACGAGGAGATCGGTTCTCCGTTCTCGGGCCCGGTCATCCGGGCCATGGCCGCAGAGCACGACGCCGCGCTGGTGCTCGAGTGCGCGCGGGCCAACGGGGACCTCGTCAGCGCCCGGAAGGGCATCGCCGACCTGGAGGTCGTCATCAGCGGCCGGGCGGCACACGCAGGCGTGGAGCCGGAGAAGGGACGGAGCGCCATCCTGGCCGCGGCTCGAATGGTAGAGGCACTGCACGGGCTGAATGGCCGTTGGCCGTCGGTCACCTGCAACGTGGGCACCATCGCCGGCGGGACTCGGCCAAACGTGGTGGCCGGTCGCTGCCTGCTCGAGGTCGACCTGCGGGCGGCGACCGCGGCCGAGTTCGCCGACGCCGAGCAGGCGCTGCGCGAGCTCGTCTCCACCCGCTACGTCGCGGACACCTCGGCTGAGCTCCGGGTCGCGGCCTCCCATCCGCCGATGGAGAAGTCCCCGGCGAGCGGGCGCCTGGTGGACCTGGCCCAGGCCATCGCCGGCGAGCTGGGATTCGCGGTCCGCGACGCGGCGACCGGGGGTGCGTCGGACGCGAATACCACCGCCTCCGCGGGGCTGCCCACCCTGGACGGGCTGGGACCCATCGGCGGCGACGATCACGGTCCGGCCGAATGGCTCGACCTGGCCAGTGTGGTGCCGCGGATGAGCCTGCTGGCCGGCCTGGTGCTGAGGATCGATGAAGCGCTGTGACCGCTAGAATCGGTCCCCCGTGACCGATTCATTCCGCCACCGCACCCGGCTGGAGGTCCGGTTCCGGGACATCGACGCGTTCGGCCACGTGAACAACGCGGCGTTCGTCACCTATCTCGAGCAGGCGCGGATCCGGTACCTGATCGACAATCTGCACATCGACACCCCCCAGCACCTGCCACTCATCCTGGCCGCGCTCCAGGTCGACTTCCGGGCGCCCATCCTGTTCGGCCAGGAGGTCGAGATCGGCACCCGGGTGGACTGGGTCGGCAACACCAGCTTCAGCCTGTCGCATCGGATGACGGCCGGGGCGGGGGCCGATGCGGGCGACCGATTGGCGGCGGAGGCAACGACGGTCCTGGTGGCTTACGACTACGCGACTGAGCGGCCAATCCGCGTGCCCGACCCGTGGCGGGTGGCGTTCGCGACCTATGAGGGCCGCAGCCTGGAGCGCACGGCATGACCGACGAGCATCGCTACGACCTGCTGATCCTGGGCGGGGGGATGAGCTACGTGGGCGCCATCCGCGCTGCACAGCTCGGGATGAAAGTCGCGATCGTGGAGCGGGACAAGCTGGGCGGAACCTGCCTGAACCGCGGCTGCATCCCGTCCAAGGCGCTCCTCGAGTCGGCGGATCTGCTGCATCGGGTCCGGGAGCTCGGTCATCAGTTCGGCCTGACCGGTGAGGAGGGCATTGGCCTGGATCCGGCGATGCTGGGCCAGCGACGTGATGCGGTGGTGGACAAGATCGTCAAAGGCGTCGAGTTCCTGATGAAGAAGAACGCGGTCACCGTCCTCCGCGGCCACGGGGTTCTGACCGGCCCGACCAGCGTCCGCATCGGGGGCGGAGGCTTGGCCGACGTGGAGGCCAGCGCCACCGATCTGATCCTGGCCACCGGCAGCGCACCCCGGCCTCTGCCCGGGCTGGAGTCCGACCAGGACCGCGTCATCGACTCTGACGAGGCCCTGCGCCGCGACAACCTGCCCCGGTCGGTGACGATCGTGGGTGGGGGCGCGATCGGCGTCGAGTGGGCCAGCCTGTATGGCGACCTGGGAGCAGAGGTGCGGCTGGTCGAGTACTTGGATCGCATCGTCCCGCTCGAGGACCCCGACATCAGCAAGGAGCTGAGTCGCCTGTTCCGCAGGCGAGGGATGACGGTCCACGCCGGGTCCACCATCGATCCCGTGTCGCTGGAGCGGACCGAGACCGGGATTCGGCACACGATCGTGGCCAATGACGGAAGCGCGCGGACCGATATCGAGAGCGAGTGGATCCTGATCGCCATCGGCCGCCGACCGGTCACCGAGAACATCGGGCTGGAGCAGATCGACGGCCTGCGGATGGATCGCGGCTTCGTGCTGGTCGATGGCCACATGCGCACCGGCGTCCCGCACCTGTACGCCATCGGCGACATCGTCCCCGGTTACGCGCTGGCCCACGTGGCCAGTCACGAGGCGATCCTCGCGGTCGAGACCATCGCGGGGCTCGATACCGAGCCGTTCCGGATGGACCTCATGCCGCGCGTCACGTTCTGCCGGCCCGAGATCGCAAGCGTGGGGCTCAGCGAGGCGGATGCGGCTCAGCAGGGGCTGGCGGTCAAGGTCGGCAGCTTCCCTTTCCGCGCGCTGGGCAAGGCGACCATCGTGGGCGAGGTTGACGGGTTCGCGAAGTTCGTGGCCCAGGCGGAGACCGGCCGGCTGCTCGGGGCGCATATCATCGGTCCGCATGCCGGCGACCTGCTGGCAGAGCCCACCTTTGCCCGCCTGGTGGAGGGGACGGCGGAGGAGATCGCCCTGTCGGTCCACGCCCATCCGACTCTGACCGAGGTCCTGGCCGAGGCCGCCCTGGCCGTCGACGGGGCCGCCCTGCACAACTGACGATGACCGAAATCGACATCCAGACCGCACCCCACCACGCGGTGGGCCTGACCGATGAGGACGTCCTGGCGATGTACCGCCAGATCCTCACCGCCCGGGCCGTCGACGAACGGATGTGGCTCATGCAGCGGGCGGGCAAGATCGCGTTCGTCATCAGCGTCCAGGGGCACGAGGTGGCGCAGGTCGGGGTCAGCTGGCCGCTCCGCCCACACCACGACTGGATGGCGCCCTACTACCGGTCCATCGCGGCCGCCATGACGTTCGGGATGACGGCCGAGGACATCATCACCGCCCACCTGGCCAAGGCGGATGACATCTCCTCCGGTGGCCGCCAGATGCCCGGCCACTACGGGGCCGCGCCGCACAACATCCTGAGCGTCAGCTCGCCGGTCGGCACCCAGGTCCTGCATGCGGTGGGACTGGCGATGGGCGCCTGGGTCCGCGGCGACGACGCGGTGGCCATCACCTACTTCGGGGAGGGCACCGCGAACCAGGGGGAGATCCACGAGGCCATGAACTTTGCCGGGGTCCACCGCCTGCCGGTGATCTTCGTGTGCGAGAACAACGGGTACGCCATCAGCGTCCCGCTCGAGCGACAGGTGGGCGGCGGGTCGGTCGCAGCCCGCGCATCCGGGTACGGCTTCCCCGGGGTCGACGTGGACGGCGGCGACCTGCTGGCCTGTTACGCGGCGGGCGTCGACGCCCACGAGCGGGCGCGCACGGGCGGCGGCCCCACGCTCATCGAGGCCCACGTCGTGCGGCTCACGAGCCACTCCTCTGACGATGACCAGCGCCGGTACCGCGACGCCGCTGAAGTAGAAGCGCTCAAGGAGGGCGACCCGATCCCCCGCCTGGCGGCCAGCATGCGGGAGTGGGGCCTCCTCGACGAGGCAGCGGACGAGGCGCTGCGGGCGGGCGTCAAAGCCCACGTGGCGGAATCGGCGGCGCGGGCCGAAGCCCACCCCGACCCCGATCCGGCAGACATCCTGCGCCACGTGTACGCGGACGGATCGTGACATGGCCGAGCTGAACATCCTGGAGGCCATCCGGCGGGCCATGGACGAGGAGCTGGCTGCCGACGAGCGGGTCATGGTCATGGGCGAGGACGTGGGCCGCAAGGGTGGCGTCTTTGGCGCCACCGAGGGGCTGTGGGCCAAGTACGGGGACAAGCGCGTCCTCGACACGCCCCTCAGCGAGGGCCTCATCGCCGGCGCAGCCATGGGGGCCGCCCTGTACGGCCTGCGGCCCATCGCCGAGATGCAGTTCGCCGACTTCGTGTATCCCGGCTTCAACCAGATCGTGAGCGAGATCGCGCGGATGCGGTTCCGCTCGAACGGTGCGTTTGGGGTACCGATGGTCATCCGCATGCCGTACGGCGGCGGGGTCCACGGGGCGCTGTACCACAGCCAGTCGAACGAGTCCTACTTCACCGCCACGGTGGGCCTGAAGGTGGTCGCGCCGGGCACCCCGGCCGATGCCTACGGGATGCTGAAGGCCGCCATCCGCGACCCTGATCCGGTCCTGTTCTTCGAGCACAAGAAGACGTATCGCCTGTTCAAGGCCGAGGTGCCCGATGACGGTGACGGGCTGGTCCCCATTGGACCGGCGACGGTCGTGCGACCCGGGTCGGACCTGTCGATCTTCTGCTACGGCTACATGCGCTACTGCGCCCTCGAGGCAGCCGAGACGCTGGCCCGCGAGGGGGTGGAGGCCGAGGTGGTCGACCTGCGGACGCTGCGGCCGCTGGACACGAAGGCAGTGCTGGCCTCCGTGGAGCGCACCGGGCGGGCCCTGGTGGTGCACGAGGCAAACCAATTCGGGGGCTTTGGGGGCGAGGTGGCGGCGATCATCGCCGAGCAGGGCTTCGAGCACCTGGACGCGCCGGTGACCCGCCTGGGCGGGCCCGAGGTGCCTGCCGTGCCGTACCACCACGACCTCGAGGAGTGGTTCATGGTCAACCCGGAGCGCATCGTCGAGGCGGCCCGGACGCTGGCCGCCTACTGAATCGGCTAGTCTTCTGCACCGATGTCGACCACGATCAAGATGCCCCAGCTCGGCGAGTCGGTGACCGAGGGCACCATCGAGCGCTGGCTGGTCAAAGTGGGCGACTCGGTCGCGCAATACGACCCGCTGTTCGAGGTCGTGACCGACAAGGTCAATGCCGAGGTCCCGGCCGAGGTCGGCGGGGTGGTGACCAGCATTCTGGTCCCCGACGGTGAGACGGTAAAGGTCGGAACGCCGCTGGCCGAGATCGCCGAGGACGGCGAAGCCCCCGCGACGGCTGACACGCCGGCTGACACGCCGGCTGACGCGACTGCACCGATCGCGGCGACCGAGGTCGAGCTGGAGGCCCCGCCCGATGCAGGAGCGGAACCAGCTGCCGTGGCCGAACCTGCGGCTGAGCTCGAGCCGGCGGTCGCCGAAGCCCCAGCGGAGCCTGAGCCGGTTGCGGAGGCCGAACCTGCCACGGAGGCCGCGGCGGAGCCGGAGCCGGTGGAAGCGGTCATGGAGCCCGTCGGCGCAGAGTCTGCTGAGTCCGCGATGCGGATGACGCCCGCCGTTCGTCGCCTGGTGCGCGAGCACGACCTGGACGTCACCCAGATTTCGGGCACGGGGGCGGGCGGCCGCGTGACGCGCGACGACGTTCTGGCCCTCGTCGCCGCTCAGCAGGCCACCCCGTCAGCGCCTGTGGCTGAGCCAGCGCCCACTCCTGAGGTCCCACAACCGCCCCAGGCGCCGCCGTCGGAGCCGGCACCGGCACCCATGCCCGAGGCACCAGCAGCACACGTGGCACCAGCGCCGCCACCAGCGCCAGCTGCCGCCGCGCCGCCGGCTCCCTCATCCGCCCCTGCCCCGGCACCCGCCGCTCCGGCTCCAGAGCCGATTCCGGCCCCGACCAGCGGCGACGTCGAGTGGCCGATGAGCCAGATGCGAAAGGCCATCGCCGCCAAGATGACGCAGGTCAAGCAGACCGTTCCCCACGCGTATACCGTGGTCGAGGTCGACATGACCAACGTCGTGCGGTGGCGGGAGGCGAACAACGAGGCCTACAAGGCGCGCGAGGCGATCGGCCTCAGCTACGTCGCGGTGGTGGTCAAGGCCGTGACCGAGGCCCTTCGGCAGCATCCGACCTTGAACAGCCAGTTCGCCGGGGATCGGATCATCCTCAAGCATCGGACCAACATCGGGATCGCGGTCGCGGTCGAAAACGGGCTGGTGGTGCCGGTCATCCAGGATGCCGACCAGCTCTCCGTCAGCGGGGTCAACCGCCGCGTCCAGGACCTGGCGGCACGCGCCCGCGCCAATCGGCTCAAGCTTGATGAGATCCAGGGCGGGACGTTTACCGTCAATAACACCGGCTGGTTCGGGTCGGTCTCATCCATGCCGATCATCAACGCGCCGGAGGTGGCCATCCTGTCCATGGAGGCCATCGTCAAACGGCCGCGGGTCATCGAGGTCGACGGCGCGGACGTCATCGCGGTCCGGCACTTGATGAACATGACCTGCTCGTTCGATCACCGGGTCCTGGACGGGGCCCAGGTGGGCTACTTCCTGGCCGACGTGCGCAAGCGCCTCGAGGGCTGGGACGCGGAGACCTCGCTGGCCTAAGCCTGGGCTGGTCGCCTCCGTCGCCGGCGCGTGACGAGCGGTTCCCCGCTCATCCGTCGCACGGCGGGGATCCAGGCCAGGGCACCGACCGCCTGGAGGGCGATCCACAGCAGGACGAGAAGCCCAGGCACGCCCACCACGGCGCCTGGCACGAACCAGACCAGCGGCGCATCCAGCAGGGCGAGGACATCGGTGCCGAGGCGAATCAGTCCGGTATCCGCCCCGCTCAGTTCTGCGATCCGTCCGACGGAGGCCGCGCCGTCGGTTGGGGCAGATGGACCTGCAGCCGCGACTGGCTGGGGCGTGGGGCTTGGACGTGGCGTCGAGGTGGGCGCGGGTGTGGCCTCGATGGTCGGGCTGGGGATAGGGAAGAGGGTGGGGACCGGCGGCAGCGTCGGGATCGGTGTCGGGACGGGCGTCGGCACGATCGCCGGAGCCACCACCACGGTTACCGGCAGACCCTCATACATGGTCCCCGTGCATTGATTCGGAACGTGAACATGGTTATTCCAGTTCCAGGTCCCCGCCTGGGTGGGCAGCAGCTGGATATCGAAGCTCACCGACTCCCCCCGATCGAGGAAGTCGATCCCCGATACGGAGGTGACCTCGACCCACGTCCCCACGACCGCGGCGACCCAGGTCGACCCGTCCGACGCAACCACATTGCGGGCGGCCTGGATGACGAAGCTGCTGGGAATCTCGACGTTGACGCACCCGGCGGGAGGCCCGGCCAGGTTGGCGGCCAGCATGTGGAACGTCGTTGACTGGCCCGCAGTAGCGGCGAGTGGCGAAGCCGTGAGCGTCCACAGGCTCGCGGCGCGGACGCCGCTGCCTGCGCCAAGTGTCAGGCTGACGACCGCGAGCGCGGCCAGGGCTCCCCGCCGCATGCTCACGACATCCACAGGGCGGGGCGCCAGATACCGGGCGCTCGATCCGCCGGCAAGGGCGCGTCCGGAGCCGTCTCCATCCCCTTGATGAAGGCGACCACGAGGTCCTCTTCGAGCTGCCGGCCCGCGGCGTCCCCCAGGCGCTTGAGCGCTTCCTCGACCGGTAGCGCCTTGCGATACGGGCGGCTG
>DASWJA010000200.1:0-2231 GCA_036397375.1 Candidatus Limnocylindria bacterium | reverse complement strand
GGCCGGGTCGAAGGTCTCCATGGCCGCCATCGCCGCGTTCGTGAACGCGATGTCCTGCTCGATCCCGTCCCGCCCGCCGGGCGAGAGGCGGTGGTCGTGCTCGTGGATCCCAAGGTAGGTCGCCCACTCGGGCTGCAGCTCCAGACGCTGGCGGAACCAGCGCTCGATTGCCTCGTCGAACCGGGTGTCGTCGACGCTCAGGATGGCGTCAGGTTGGGCGATGGTCGTCATCGGTCTATCACGGCCTCATCGGGTATCAGGACCTCATCGGACTCAGGGGCCAAGCGTGCGGGCCAGGAAGCCTAGCACCCAGTCCCGGTAGTCATCCGGGCACACCTCGAGCAACCGGGAGTGCCCAGCGCCGGCGCAGATGTGAACCTCCGCCTGAACGCCCGCCTCCGCGGCGGCCGCGGCGAGCTGATCGGCGCTGGTGGGGTCAATGGCCAGGTCGGCATCGCCCTGGAGGATGAGGACCGGGACGCTCCCCACATCGTCGATGGTGCGAATCGGGTCGGCGGCGGTCACGTCCACACCGGTCCGGAACAGCGCGCCGAGGACGATCGCCCACGAGGCGGGGAGGGCAAGGGGGAAGTTCCCATTCTCGACGCGGCGCTGGGCCGAGCTTGCCACGCTGAGCGGGGGAGAGTCCAGGACCAATGCCTGCACCGGCAGGCCCAACGCGACGGCGTGGGTGGCCGTGATCGCGCCCATGCTGCCGCCCAGGACCGCGATGTTGGACGGCGCATGGGTGGCGCGCACCCATTCCACGACCGCCTCAAGATCCATCCGTTCGCGGACCCCGACCGTGGTCTCGGTCCCGAAGCTCTGCCCATGGTTGCGCTGGTCGAACAGGACCAGGTTGTAGTCGGCGTGGAGCACTTCGGCCCAGGGGAGCATGGCGTTCTTGTTCGAGCCGTGGCCGTGAACCAGAACCACGGTCGGGCCCCCCGGGCCGATGGGCGCTGCGGCGGGGATGTACCACCCGGCCAGGCGCGTCCCGTCGGCAGCCATCAGGTCGGTGCCCGCGGCCTGGCCGACCGACGCGCAGTCGAGCGGATCGGCTTCCGCGGCCAGGGCCGCGTCCGAGGCCTGGTCGTAATTGATGGCCTGGTAGTCCAATCCGAGGGCGGACGGGAGGCGACAGATCCGGCTGCGATCGGGATGGACGAGCTGATCCGATCCCTCGAAGCCCGCGTAGCCGAGGTAGGCCAGCAGCCCGATCAAGATCGCCACCAGGAGGAACGTGGCCCAGCCCACCAGGCGTGCCCGGCGCGCTTCGCGAGGGTCGACTGGCATCTGGAACGCCATTCGGGGCCGAGTATAGGCGGGCTGGCCCCGGGGTCGGCGGTCGCCTACAATGCGCGCCGCTCCCCGGAGGACCGCTCTCATGACGACCGGCGCCGGCCGTGATTCGGCTGGTCGACCCCATTCGCTGGCTCCTGCTCACCTGGGTGAGGCGCGTGCCGGCGCCGCCCTCGCCGTGGCAGTGCTGGGAGTTGCCGTGTTCATCGCAGGGGTCGGTATCGTGGTCTCGGGCCTGACCGCGGCGACCGGCTATGACCCGGCCAACCTACCTCCCAACGCCAACGTGTTGGGGGCGGCCCAGGTCACCGGCGGCTCCGCCCTGTTCGTTCTCGGGGTGGCATTGGCTGGCGGCGCGCTCGGAATGCTGGCCGGAAGCCAGCGGGCGCGCATCCCGACCGCGATCCTGGCCGTGGTGGCCGCCCTGGCCGCGGTGGCGGGGGCGGTCTGGATCATCGCCCGCGGCCCTTCCGACCTCATCCTGGCCCTGTCATTGTTCGGCGTGGGCTTTGGGCTGGGCGTCTCCGGGCTGCTGTTGCTGCGCCGCTCCCGCTGACGGCCGGGGCGGTGGATCCCCTGCCGCGCCGCCTGCTCTTGGCCTCCCGCCTCCTGCTCATCCTGTCCGGGCCACTCCTCGCCGCTGGCGTGGTGTGTGCCGTGGCCGGCGTCGTCGCGGCTGCGGACATCGCCGAGCGCCTGCTGGCCAGGCTCCTGGTTGAGATCGATGCCGAGACCCTCGCCGGACTGCCCGCCGATTTCCTGACCCCAGCCACCGTCCAGCGCGCCGCGTTCGCCCTGGCGGCCGGTTTCGCGCTCCTCGGTCTCGGGCAGCTCGCCACCGCGGCCGGGCTCCGCCGCGGGGCGCGATGGTCGTACGCGGCCGCCGTGATGGGGGGCCTGTTCGTGGCCTTCACCGCCGGGGCCACCGC
>DASWJA010000199.1:0-10968 GCA_036397375.1 Candidatus Limnocylindria bacterium | reverse complement strand
TTGGCCCCGTGCGGCGCGCCGCTGTACGGATGCTCCAGCAGGATGGACGTGATGCGCGGCGCATCCATGGCGGTGGGGATGAGATACGTCGCCAGCCGGTCGTTGAGGTAGCGGCCGTCGACCAGCTTCAGCTCCTCGATGGTCGCGTAGCCGACCGCCTGCAGCGAACCGCCCTCGACCTGGCCCTCGGCCATGACCTGGTGGATGACGTGGCCGATCTCGTCGGCGCTGACCACGTCTCGCACCGTCACCTCGCCCGTGTCGAGGTCGACCTCCACCTCCGCCACCGCGCATGCCCAGCCGAAGCACGGGTACGCGTCCCCGGTGTACGTCGCGTCGTCGAACGTGACTCCCGGGTAGGGCTGGAACTGCTCGTCAATTCGCAGGCTTCCGTGATCGGCTGCGAAAGACCGATAGGTGTTGGCAAAGGATCCACCGGCAGCCACCTCGACCTGTGCCCGCATCCGCTGGGCGGCCTTGATCAGCAGGCCCCCGACCACCATCGCCGTCCGGGACGCCACGGTGGGGCCGGAGTCGGGGACGATGGAGGTGTCCTGGGGCGCGATCTCGACCTCGTCCGGGCTGACCTCCAGCGCCTCGGCCACCAGCTGCGGGAAGATCGTCTTGGTGCCCTGTCCCATCTCGGTCGAGGCGGTCAGGATCCGGATCCGTCCATCCGCGGTCAGCTCGAGCGAGGCCACGCTGGCCAGGTGCACCTCGCCCGAGCCGGTGAAGCCGGCGCCGTGCCAGGCCAGGGCGATACCGATGCCGCGCGCGGAGTGCGCATCCTCTGCTCGCTGAGCGCGGGCCTTCTTGGTGTGCGCCGCGACCCCCTCGTACTCGCTGGCCTGGGCCGCCGCCTCCAGCACCTCCAGCCCGGCCACGCTCTCGCGCAGCACCTGGCCGGTGGGCGTCACGCCGCCCTCTCGGTACACCCACGTGCGTCGCAGGGCGAGCGGCGAGAGGTCCAGCCGCTCCGCGATCCGGTTGACCTGGGTCTCGGCCGCGAACTCAGTCTGCGGCGCCCCGAAGCCGCGGAACGCGCCGTTGGGAGGCGTGTTGGTGGCCATGGCGCGACCGCGGACGCGGACGTTGGGGCACTCGTACGGCCCGCCGGCATGGATCGTGCCGCGGCTGAGCACGACCGGTGTGAGGGTCACGTACGCGCCGCCGTCCATTACGACCTCGATGTCCTGGGCCACCAGCTGCCCGTCACGCGTCACGCCGGTCCGGTGCCGCACCCACGCCGGATGGCGCTTGGTGGTGGCGCTGATGTCCTCGTGGCGGTCGTAAATCATCCGGACCGGCTTCCCCACCCGCTGGGCCAGCAGGGCGGCGTGCAGGGCGATGATCGAGGGGTATTCCTCCTTGCCGCCGAAACCGCCGCCCGTTTCGGCCTGGATGACCACGGCCTGGGCATCGGTCAGGTTCAAAGCGCGCTTGAGTGCGCCATGGATGTAGTACGGGCACTGCATCGAGCCGTGGACCTCGATCCCGCCGTCGGGGCGGGGGACCGCGATCATGGCCTGGTTCTCGATGTACAGCTGCTCCTGGTGGCCGACCCGGTACTCGCCCTCGACCACGATGTCGGCGGCGGCCAGCCCAGCCTCGATGTCGCCCTTGGTCAGCTCGAAGTGGGCGAACTCGCGGGTTGACAGGAGCGGGTCGAAGGTGGCGGGCAGGCGCTCGGTGCGGAGCGTGACGTGGCGCTTCGCGACGCGCAGCAGATCACGGTCCGGCGCGGCCAGCAGGCACACCGGCTCGGCCTGGTGCTGGATCTCGCCGCCGACCGGGACGAGCACCGGCTGGTCGTCCTTGATCAGGGCCACGACGTTCTCGCCGGGGATGTCCTCCGCGGTCACGACCACGACCTTGGACCAGTCGAAGGCCGGGTCGAGGTCGATCCCCAGTAGCAGGGCGTGGGGCTCGGTGGAGCGGATGGTGGCCCCGTACCAGGCCCCGGGGAAGACCAGGTCGTCCGCGTACTGGGCCAGCCCGGTGAGCTTCGCGGGCCCTTCCCGGCGCAAGGGAAGAGCCGGTCGGCCCCGTCCCGGGGCAATGGTCCCCGGTGCCAGGAGGAGCGGCGTCTCGGGCAGCGTGGGCGTGCTCACGGCGGCATGGTATCTAGTCCCGCCCGTTCCGCAGGGCGCGGCCCGGCAGGGCACCGGTATGCCGGCCGCCGTCCACCACCACGGTGCCGTTGACCACCACGTACTCGATCCCGTCGGGGAACTGGCGCGGCTCGTCGTAGGTTGCGTTGGAACGCACGCGAGCCGGGTCGAAGACGACCAGGTCAGCGACGTAGCCGTCCTGCAACAGGCCGCGGTCACGGAGCCCCAACCGCGCCGCGGGAGCTGAGGTCATCTTGCGCACGGCCTCCTCCAGGGACAGGCGCCGCTCGTCGCGGACGAACTGCCCCAGCACCCGGGGGAACGATCCATAGGTCCGGGGTGACGGTTTCAGGCCGATGAACGTCGAGTCGGTGCCGACCATGCCGGCGGGGTGGGCCACGAAATGGGGGAGCGTCTCGGACCACGGCCCTGGGGTGACCTGGTTGATGCGCAGGTCCTCGTCCAGCAGCAGATCGCACAGCGCGTCGATGGGGTCGACCCCGCGTTCGCGACCGACGTCCTCGAGCGTGAGCCCCTCCCAGCGTTGGTTGGCCTCGGCTGCGAACGCCCCCAGCCGGACGTCGGCCCAGTCCAGCGGGGCGCCGTGGGCCGGTCCGTGACGCCGGATCTCGTCGTGCAACCGCCTCCGGAGGCCGGCATCGGCCAGTCGCTCCTTGAGCGGCCCAGGGCCCCCAGCCTGCACCCACTGCGGGAGCTGGATGAGGAGTCTCGTCGAGGCCCACTCGTAGGGGTAGGTATCGAACGTCACGTCGCGACCCGCGGCTCGCGCGTCGTCGACCAACGCCAGCATCGGCTCATGCCCGCCCGGATACGTCTGCCGATGGTAGAAGTGGGTCAGGTGGACCGGCCCGTCCGCCATCTCGCCAATCTGGAGCGCCTCGCGGAACGGGTCCAGGTAGCGGTCGCCCAGGTCGTACCGAACGTGGGTGTGGTAGAAGCCGCCATGCCGCGCGGCGGCCGCGGTCAGATCTGCCAGCTCCTCCATGCTCGCGTACGACCCGGGTGGGTAGTCCAGCCCGCTCGAGACCCCGTACGCGCCCTCGGCCATCCCCTCACGGAGCATGGCTCGCATGTCGGCCATGACCATGTGATCGGCCGGGATGTCGTCCCAGCCCATGGCGCAGATCCGGAGTGCCGAGTTCCCGATCAGAAACGCGACGTTCACCGCCACCTGGCCGTCGAATCGGCCGAGGTAGCTGGCCACCGTGTCCCAGTCCAGTGCCACCTCCGGCCGCCCGTCGAGCCCCGCGTTCATCTCGACCAGGGCCGCCAGGTCGGATGCCCTCGACATCGGTGCGTACGACAGGCCATCGACGCCGATGACCTCGGTTGTGACGCCCTGGCGAACCTTGGGCTCATGAAGCGGCTCGTGCAACAGCCACAGCCCGGAGTGGGAGTGGAGGTCGATGAACCCGGGCGCCACCACCAGTCCGGCGGCGTCGATCACGCGCCCGGCGAGCGGCGGCGGTTTATCCGCTTCCAGCAGGCGCAGGCGGCCGTCCGCGATGGCCAACGACCCGGCACGACCTGGCGTTCCGCTGCCGTCCACCAGCGTCCCGCCGGTGATGAGGAGGTCGGTCACGCGCCGCTCGGCAGGCTACGCATCGGTCCACCTTCCCGACCATGGCGCGCGGCGACCAGCTCGGCCACGATGGCCAGCCCGATCTCGGCCGGCTCCCGACCGCCCAGGTCGAGGCCGATGGGCGCATGGAGGCGGGCGAGGTTCGCGTCGTCCAGGCCGGCGGCTCGAAGGCGGGCTCGACGATCCGCCTGCGCACGCTGGCTGCCGATGGCTCCCACGTAGCCGATGTCCGCACTCAGCGCCGCCACCAGGGCCGGCTCGTCGATCTTGGGGTCGTGGGACAGGACGACCACCGCGTCGTCGGGCCGCAACCCGCGCGCGGCGAACGCGCGATCCGGCCAGTCGGTGATGACCTCCAGGCCCTCGAGTCGTGGCTGATCGGCGAATAATCGTCGCGGGTCAACTACCAGCGGGGCGAAGCCCGCCCGCGCGGCAAAGGCGGCCACGTGCTCGGCAATGTGCCCCGCGCCCACGATCCAGACCCTGGGCGCGGGCAGCGCGCGGTCGTAGACCGTGTCCGGCCCGTCGGTGGCCGTAATCGCTTCCTGGCCATCCAGGACGCGTTGCGTTCCAAACCCCGTTCCCGCAACGCCGATCTCTCGGGCGGCGGGTTTGCCGGCCGCGATCAGGGCTGTGAACAGCTCGACCAGCGAGGCGCCGCGCCCGCGCACCGGCTCGATCAGAACCTCGATGCTGCCGCCGCACATCAGACCCACTTCCAGGCCCTGGTCGTCGGAGATCCCATACCGCCGCAGGACCGGTTCTCCGCTCCGCAACACCGCGCGGGCATGCTCGACCACATCGCCTTCCACACAGCCCCCGCTGACCGAGCCCGCCATCTGGCCATCGGCGGTCACCGCCAGCTTGGCCCCCACTCCCCGGGGGGCTGACCCCTCGACCCGCACGACGGTCGCCAGCGCCGCGTCCTGGCCCTCTGTATGCCAAGTGCGCAGGGCGGCCAGCGCCTCGTCGATCATGGGTCCAGTATGCCGCCCGTGGAGGACCGATCGGAGGTGGCCGCGGTGATCCTGGCCGCCGGCCTGGGACAGCGCTTCGGGGGTCCCAAGGCGGGCGCGCGGCTGCGAGGGCGGACGCTGCTGGGGCACGTTGCGGCCTTGGCGAAGCGCGCTGGGCTGGAGCCGGTGATCGCCGTGGTTTCCGGCGCTCCGGACGTGCCGGAGGGCGTCTTTCCCGTGGTCAACCCGAGACCGGAGCGAGGGCTCAGCTCCTCGCTGCAGCTCGGCATCGGCGCCGTGCCCCCCGGACAGGCCGCCCTCGTGCTGTTGGTGGACCAGCCCACCCTGGCCCCAGAGAGCATCGCGGTCGTGCTCGCCGCCCGCGGTACGCGACCCATCCTGGCCGCCCAGTCGGGAGGCCGGCTGGCGCCGCCGGTGCTCCTCGAACGCGAGGCATTCCCCGTGGTGGCGACGCTGGCCGGTGACATCGGTCTGCGAGAGGTCTTCCACCGCAACCCCGACCTGGTCCATGCGGTCCCCGTGCCCACGCACGCCCCGGATATCGACACCGCTGACGACCTGGCCCGCCTGGAGGGCGGCTAGACTGCGGCCATGACCATCGAACGGGTCGGCAGCGCGGAGGTGCTCGAGGAAGAGAGGACGCTCGAGGCCACCGTCCGGCCGCGCCGCCTGGACGAGTTCGCCGGGCAGGAACGGATCAAGGAGAACCTGGCCATCCTCATCGACGCCGCGCGCCAGCGGCAGGAGCCGGTCGACCACATCCTGCTGTACGGCCCGCCGGG
Source organism: Candidatus Limnocylindria bacterium (assembly GCA_036397375.1). Taxonomy (GTDB): domain Bacteria; phylum Chloroflexota; class Limnocylindria; order QHBO01; family QHBO01; genus DASTEQ01. The sequence continues at coordinate 5,495 of DASWJA010000199.1, read as the reverse complement.
GCTGGGCAAGACGACCCTGGCCACCATCGTGGCTGCCGAGCTGGGGGCCCAGCTGCGAACCACGTCGGGACCGGCCATCGAACGGGCCGGCGACCTGGCCGCGATCCTGACTGGACTCCAGCGCGGCGACGTCCTGTTCATCGACGAGATCCATCGCCTGTCGCACGTGGTCGAGGAGGTCCTGTACCCGGCCATGGAGGACTTCGTGCTCGACATCGTGCTGGGCAAGGGGCCGGGGGCGCGGACGGTGCGGCTCCAGATCGAGCCGATCACCGTCATTGGCGCCACGACCCGGGTGGGAAGCATCACCGGACCGCTGCGCGACCGGTTTGGGGTCACCCATCGGCTGGACTACTACACCGATGCCGACCTGGTCACCATCCTCCACCGGAGTGCCGGCATTCTCGACATTCCGCTGGATGACGAGGCCGCCGACCTCATCGCGCGTCGGAGCCGCGGCACCCCACGGATTGCGAACCGGCTCCTCAAGCGGGTCCGCGACTACGCCCAGGTGCGGGGCGACGGGGACGGGCGAGCCACGGCCGCGGCGTCGGAGGCGGCGTTGGGACTGCTGGACATCGACGAGCGCGGCCTGGACACCCTGGACCGCCAGCTGCTGACCGCGATAGCCGAACACCACGGGGGAGGTCCGGTGGGCCTGCAGACCATGGCGGCCACCATCAGTGAGCCGGTAGAGACGATCGAGGACGTGGTGGAGCCGTACCTCATCCAGACCGGGCTCCTGGCCCGGACGTCGCGCGGCCGACAGCTGACCCCCGGCGCCTGGGCCCACTTGGGGCTCACTCCTCCCGCCGAAGCTGCCGCGGTGGGGGCCGATCAGCAGGGCCTGTTCGACTGACTTCGGCGGCGGATCGGCCGCCTGGTTGAGGGTCGGATCGACGCCGCTCTGCCCTGCGTAGCGACCACGCAGAAAAGCCCCGACCCGGGGTTTGTCGGGGGGTAGGATCGGCGTCCGGGTCGTGTCACGCGCCCAGGCCCTTGGCGCGGCATCGGCCCAGGGAGTCAGGAGGGTCCCACCAGCGTGGAAGCGCTAGCTTCGTTCTTCAAACTCCAGGAACGGGGCACGACGTTCGGCACCGAAGTCCGGGCCGGCGTCACCACGTTCATGGTCATGGTCTACATCGTGGCCGTGAACCCAGCCATCCTTGCCGCGGCGGGCATCGAGCCGGCGGCGGCTGCCGCAGCCACCGCTCTCGTGGCCGCCATCGCGACCATCGCGATGGGCCTCATCGCCAATGTCCCGCTGGCCCTGGCCGCCGGCCTGGGTATCAATGGCGTCGTGGCCTTCACCCTGGTGCTGGGCCTGGGCCTGTCGCCCGCGGGCGCCATGGGCGTCATCGTTCTCGAAGGTCTGGCCGTCACCGTGCTCGTGCTCCTCGGCCTCCGGGAAGCCATCATGGATGCCGTGCCCATGGCCCTCAAACGGGCCATCGCGGTGGGCATCGGCCTCTTCATCCTGTTCATCGGCCTCGTGGATGGAGGCCTGATCGTGGGCCAGGAGGGACCGGTCCCGGTCAGTTTCGTGTTCCCGATCAGCACGGCCGCCTGGGTGACCCTGGCCGGCCTGGCGATCACCGTCATCCTGTACTCCCGGAAGATTCGCGCGGCGCTGCTGATCAGCATCGTCCTGACCAGCGTCCTTGCCTACCTGCTGGGCGTCAGCTCCCTTCCCGAAGGCGGAATCTCGGTGACTCCCGACTTCTCGACCCTTGGGGCGTTCGACTTCAGCGTCTTTGAAAGCCTGTCCCTGGCCGTGGCGCTGCTGACGATCTTCACCCTCATGCTGGCGGACTTCTTCGATACGATGGGGACCGCCACCGCCATCACCGAGCAGGCCGGGCTGATGACGCCCGAGGGCAAAGTGCCGGCCATCCGCCGGCTCCTGCTCGTGGACTCGCTGGCCGCTGCGGCCGGTGGGGCCGCGGGCATCAGCTCGAACACGAGCTACATCGAGAGTGCCGCGGGCGTCGCCGAGGGAGCACGGACCGGCCTCTCGTCGGTCGTGGTTGGCCTCCTGTTCGTGGTCATGATCCTGCTCTCGCCGCTGGTGGCGCTCGTTCCCTTCGCCGCCACGGCACCGGTTCTGATCGTGGTCGGCTACCTGATGGCGACCCTGGTCAAGGACATCGACTTCAGTGACTTCGAGGAGGGCTTCCCCGCCCTGCTCGGGATCACCCTCATGCCATTGACGTTCAACATCACCACCGGCATCGGTGCGGCGTTCGTCGCATGGGTGTTCATCAAGGTGGTCCGTGGCAAGTGGAGCCAGGTCCACTGGCTGATGTGGGTCGTGGCCCTGGCGTTCGTCGTCTACTTCCTGCAGGAGGTTCTCAAGGCCTACATCTAGGCCTCCTGACCGATGGCGCCCGGCCGGGCCATCCGGCCGGGCGCTGTGTTTGCCGCTAGCCTCTGCGGGTGACCGATCCGGCTCCCCCTCGGCTCCGCGTCGACGAATTTGACTATGACCTCCCGATCGGGGCCGTGGCCCAGACGCCAGCCGAGCCGCGGGACGCTAGCCGCCTGCTGGTCCTCGATCGGGCGGCGTCGCGGCCCGGAGAGCCGGCACTGACCCAGGCCCGGTTCGCCGCAATCGGTGGATGGCTCCGACCCGGCGACCTGCTGGTCGTGAACGACAGCCGCGTCCTGCGGGCTCGGCTCCGCGGTCAGCGCGCTGGCGGGGGAGCGGCCGAGGTGCTGCTCCTGCGCCCCCTGGCCGACCATCGATGGGAGGCCCTCGTGCGTCCGTCTCGCCGCCTGCGCAACGGCGCCACCGTACGGTTGTCCACCGGGGACGAACTGGTCATCGGGGAGCGGGCGGGGGAGGGGACACGGGTAGTGCAGCTGCCGCGCGAAGCGGAGGCCGTGATGGCCGCGGCCGGGGAAATGCCGCTGCCGCCGTACATCACGGCACGAGCCGCACCGGACGAGCGGTACCAGACCGTCTACGCGGAGCCTCCGGGATCCGCCGCGGCTCCCACCGCTGGCCTGCACTTCACGCCGAGCCTGCTGGACGAGCTGGCCGCGACGAGGATCAGTCGGGCGACGGTGACGCTCCACGTTGGGCTCGACACGTTCCAGCCGCTCGAGGGCAGCTACATCGACGAGCATCGCATCCACCGAGAGTGGTACATCGTCCCGCACGCGACCCGAACGGCTATTGTGGCCTCGAAAGCAGCCGGCAACCGAGTGGTCGCGGTTGGGACCACCACCACCCGGGTCCTCGAGACCCTGGCCCGCACCGGCGACTCCGACGGCTGGACCGATCTCTACATCCAGCCTCCGCATCGGTTCCGATCGGTCGACGCGCTGATCACGAACTTCCATCTGCCGCGCAGCTCGCTCCTGCTCCTGGTCACCGCCTTCGTCCAGGACGGCATCCCGGGCACCACCCCGCTCGAGGCACGCGACACGCTCCTCGCCGCCTACTGCGCGGCCCTGGAGTCGGGTTATCGCTTCTACTCGTTCGGGGACGCCATGCTCATCCTCTAGCAGGCCGGCCGGTATCCTCGGCCCGTGCCGCCGCCCATCCAGTTCAGCGTCGAGCCGACTGGCGTCGCCCGTGCCCGGCTGGGAACCCTGGAGACAGCCCACGGGACCGTCGACACGCCCCAGTTCATGCCCGTCGGCACCCAGGCCAGCGTGAAAGCGGTCACCCCTACCGACTTGCGGGCGACCGGGACCCAGATCCTGCTCGCCAACACCTACCACCTGTCACTGCGGCCGGGCGAGGATCGGATCGCGCGCCTTGGCGGCCTGCATCGGTTCATGGCCTGGGATGGACCGATCCTGACCGATTCCGGCGGGTTCCAGGTGTTCAGCCTGGGCCACCTCCGAACGGTGGATGACGATGGGGTGACCTTCGCCTCGCACCTCGACGGATCGGCGCAACGGCTGACCCCGGAGCGAGCGATCGCCATCCAGGAGGCGCTGGGGAGCGATATCGCGATGGTCCTCGACCACCTCGTCGGCTCCGGCGCTTCGACCGAAGCCGTCCGGGATGCGATGGAGCGCACCCATGGATGGGCCGGCCGCTCACTCGAGGCCCGCCGTCGGGCGGAGCAGGCCGTATTCGGGATCGTGCAGGGTGGCATTGACCGCAGCCTGCGGGCCGAATCCGCGCGAGCCATCGGCGCCCTGCCGTTCGAAGGCATCGCCATCGGCGGCTTGTCGGTGGGGGAGTCGAAAGCGGAGATGGCGGACGCGCTGGAGGTCGTGGGCGGCGTCCTGGGCGACGATCCGCGCCCGCGTTACTTGATGGGGGTGGGGGCGCCGGACGACTTCTTCATGGCCATCGAGCACGGGGTGGACCTGTTCGACTGCGTCCTGCCCACCCGCCTGGCGCGCCATGGCCAGCTGTGGACCTCGCACGGGCGCCTGCGGCTGGGCAACGCGGCGCTGCTGGACGACCCGCGTCCGGTCGACGACGCGTGTGCCTGCGAGACCTGCCGGGACTACACGCGGGCTTACCTCGCCCACCTGTTCCGGGCCGGGGAGCTGCTCGTCCATCGGCTCACCTCGGTCCACAACCTCACCTATACTCTCGACCTGATGCGGGCCATCCGCCAGGGGCTGCGCGATGGCGGTTATCAGGCCCTTCGCGACCGCGTGACGAGCCAGTTCGCCGCTCCGAGCGACGACCCGCAATCGACTGGTAATGGACCGATACAGGCCCACGCCGAGACTGACCCTGCCTCGGACCTCCGCCTGGACGAGTGAAGGCCAATGGGAAACCGAGACCGCCCCAAGAAACAACCCAAGCGAAAGCCCAAGGACAAGGCCCACAAGGCCGCCCCGCCCATGGTCTATGAGCCCATGACGGTGGAGGTCATCAAGCCCAGGCGCAAGCCGCGCGACGAGCCCGACGCCGGGTGACCCGCGGAGCCACCCAGGCAGACCAGAAGGAGCACGGACACCGCATGGACGCCACGGCGGCCGCCCCCAAGACCCAGGCCAACGGCGAGCGCGCCCGCGCGGTCGACGCCGCCATCCTCCAGATCGAAAAGCAGTTCGGGCAGGGCTCGATCATGCGCCTCGGCGACACGGGCGCCAAGATGGCCGTGGACGTCATCCCCACCGGGTCCATTGCGCTGGATCTGGCGACCGGCGTGGGCGGCGTCCCGCGGGGCCGGATCACGGAGATCTTCGGTCCTGAATCGAGCGGCAAGACGACGCTGGGCTATCACATCGCCGCCAACGCCCAGCGGGCGGGCGGGATCGTGGCCTTCATCGACGCCGAGCACGCCCTGGATCCCACCTACGCGCGCAACCTGGGCGTCAACGTCGACGAGCTGCTGGTCAGCCAGCCGGACACCGGGGAGCAGGCGCTCGAGATTGCCGAGACCCTGATCCGCAGCAACGGGGTTGACGTCGTGATCGTCGACTCGGTGGCCGCCCTGGTACCCCGGGCCGAGATCGAGGGCGAGATGGGGGACTCGTTCGTCGGGCTCCAGGCGCGCCTCATGAGCCAGGCGCTG
>DASWJA010000198.1:0-2180 GCA_036397375.1 Candidatus Limnocylindria bacterium | reverse complement strand
GACGAGGCGGCCCGACGCGGAGCTGACATCGCGCTCCTTCCCGAGCTCCCGCTGCATCCCTGGCGACCGGCCACGACTGAGCCGGTGGACGATGACGCAGAGCCGATGGGCGGGCCCCGAATGGCGGCCCAGGCGTCGGCGGCCAAGCGGGCCGGGATCGGGCTGGTGGGCGGGATCATTCACCGCGATGCGGATGGGCGTCGCACCAGCCGGGCGCTCGTCTTCGACGCTGACGGCGAGCTGGTGTCCACCTTCGAGAAGTTGCATCTCCCCGAGGAGCCCGGCTTCTGGGAAACGAGCCATTACGAGCCCGGCACCGCCGTGGCGCGACCCATCGGCGCCTTCGGCATGCCGATCGGGGTCCAGATCTGCTCCGACACGAACCGGCCCGAGGGCTCGCACCTGCTCGGTGCGCTCGGGGCCGAGGCCATCCTCATCCCCCGCGCCAGCGAGGAGAAGACCTACCAGCGCTGGAAGGTCGTGTTCCGGGCCAATGCCCTGACGTCGGCCGCGTACATCCTGTCCGTCAACCGTCCCTACCCCGAAGCCGGGGTCCTGCTGGGCGGGCCCTCGGTGGCGATCGACCCCAGCGGATTCGCGCTGGTGGAGACCACGGATCGGCTGGCCCTCGTCACCCTCGAGCACGACGTGATAGTCAGTGCCCGCGCCGCCTACCCGGGGTACCTGCCCGTTCGAGCCCGCCTGTATGCCGATGCCTGGGCGGAGGTGGAGGCGACACCTACTCGGCCAGGATGAAGGTCCCCTGGGCCAATAACTCGGTGCCGCGGTACACCCGCATCACGTAGGTCCCCGCGCCGAGCGCGTCCAGCAGGACGTTCGTGTCCACCGTGAAGCCGTCGACGGTGGCATTCGGGTCGACCGTGAGCTGGTTGCTCTCGTCGGCGGGGAACACCAGCGTTTCGGTCTGGTCCTCGTTGACGCGCGACACCGACTCGCCGATCTGGGTCACTCCGAAGGGGGTGCTCAGCTCGATCGAATGCGCGAACGTCGTGCCCGGGGTGAACGTGTCGGTCGGGTTCGTCACCCGCTGGGTGTCGACGTTGAGGCCCAATCCGAAGGTCAGGATGCCGGGAAGGATCGGGCCAACGCTGGCCGACGGGTCGGGGGAGCCGCCGCTGGGATCGGGCGTGGGTTCGGCGGTCGGCTCCACGCTGGCCGAAGGCGTCGGGGTGGCCGCCGCCACCGGGGGCGCAGGGGGCAGGACGCCTCCGAGAACGAGGCCGATCACCACCGCCAGCCCGATCGTTCCGAGCGCCGCGCCGATGGCTATCAGGGAACCCTGGGTCAGGATCGCTGACTCGGCCGCCGCGGCCACCGCGGCGGCGGTCAGGGGCGTGCCGCACGTGCGGCAGATCTGGGCCCATGCCGGGTTGGCGTTACCGCAGTTGGCGCACTCCAGCGTGTCCTCGGCCATCGGCGGGGAGCCTAGCACGGAGCCCCGGCCGGGGTCGGTCAGTCGACGACGAACTCCGCGTGACGGAGGTTGACGATGACCACCTCGTGCGTCTCGGGGCGCGGGCTGTCAGGGGAAGACATGGTCACATCGGTGAGCGGCAGGAATGGGTGGGTCGACAGCAGGAGCGCGTCCTGCTCGGACCCCGGCTTGAGGTGCGCCATCCCTTCAACCTGCCACTCGCCGATCCGCAGCCGGACATAATGACGGTCCCGCTCGACGCGTTTCTCGGGATCGCTCACATGCCGCGGCGGGACGACCAACTCGAGGTCGTCAATCGGAACCGACATCCAGTCCTGCGCCTGCCAGCCCTCGGCGCCCGCGGGCAGGATCGACAGCTCGCCGCCGTTGTTGAGGATGTCCGTCATCCGCTCGTCGCCAGGGCTGACTGATCCGACCAGGACCATCTCGGCCAGGTACAGTCGGATCGGCTGCAGGTCCTGCGCTTCTGGGTCGTGCTGAAAGGGCGCGAGCAAGTTGCGCACGTCTTGCACGCTACTCCGGGGCGAGCATCGCGTCCCCTAGCCCAATGGGCCATCCGCGCAGGTACATCCGGCCGATGAGGTGGTGCCGGAGGAGGGGGTCGAACCCACACGGGATTGCTCCCATCGGTGTTTGAGACCGACGCGTCTGCCTGTTCCGCCACTCCGGCCCGCGGGGGATGTGATTATAGGTAGCCGATGTCGGATCCCGACCCGAGTCGCCC
>DASWJA010000197.1:0-8324 GCA_036397375.1 Candidatus Limnocylindria bacterium | reverse complement strand
GACGTCCACTCCGGGTCGTACGGGGGCGGGGTCGAGAACCCGGCCAACGTCCTGGTCCGCATGCTGGCCTCGCTGGTCGACGGCGACGGGCGGGTCACCGTTCCCGGCTTCTACGACCGCGTTCGCGACCTGACCGATGCCGAACGTGCCGCCTATGCGGCCGTGCCGTTCGACCTAGCCGAGTGGCTGTCGGTGACCGGGGTATCCGAGCCCATGCTCGGCGAGCGAGGGTGGACCCTGTTCGAGCGCCTCTCCGGACGGCCCACGTTCGACATCAACGGGCTGTGGGGCGGCTACCAGGGGGAGGGCTCAAAGACGATCATCCCCGGCTGGGCGGCGGCCAAGATCAGCACGCGGTTGGTGCCCGACCAGGACCCGCGCGAGATCGAGCGCCTGATGATCGCGCACCTGGAGAGCATCGCCCCACCCACCGTCCGGGTGGCGGTGAAGAGCCTGTCGAATGGCTGGCCGGCCCTCACGCCCATCGACCACCCCGCGGTGGGGGCAGCGGCTCGCGCCTCGGAGAAAGCCTTTGGCAAGGCCGCGGTGTTCCACCGCTCGGGTGGCAGCATCCCGTTCGTTCCGGAGCTGGACCGCCAGCTGGGAATCAAGAGCGTGATGGTCGGCTGGGCCTCCCCCAATGGCAACTTCCACGCCCCCAACGAGTGGATGCCAATGGCCAATTATCGCGGCGGGCTGGACGCCATCGTCCACCTCTGGGACGAGCTCGGCTCGATGACCGCCGCGGAACTGCGAGGTGGCTGAGTCCGCCGACAGTTGCCAATTGTTGAGTTAGAACGACCTTAGGCTGGCTGTTGACCACAAGCCTGCACGGCGGACCACGATTCCACGCTCAACTTGACTCGCTCTGGGCAAGTGGCAACTGCCGGATGACCCTTAAGATCGCAGTGCTTGGCATTTGGTGATTTCTGGTGCTCTACTCAGCTGGACCGACGGGGGCCTGGCGCCGGCTAAGGCGCTCGATGGCTAGGCGACGATCCGCAGGTCGCGGCTGGTCTGATTGAGGCGCTCCCCGCCGGTGGCGGTACAGACCACGATGTCCTCGATCCGGGCGCCCCAGCGCCCTTCGACGTAGATCCCCGGCTCCACGCTGAACGCGTCGCCTTCGCGAAGCGGGTCCGGGTTGGACTCGACGAGGTACGGCTCCTCGTGGGTTTCCAGACCGATGCCGTGGCCGGTGCGGTGGGTGACCAGCGCCCCGTATCCGGCATCGGCGATGATCTCGCGCGCCACCCGGTCCACGTCGCGGGCGGGAACGCCGGGCCGTACCGCGTCGCACGCGGCCGCCTGGGCCTCCTGCAGGACCGCATACAGGTCCTGGAACTCCTCCGGCGGCAGCCCGACGAAGGCGGTGCGGGTCGTGTCACTCGCGTATCCGTTGGCCGTGCCACCGATGTCCAGGACGATCGCGTCGCCAGCCTGAATGATCCGATCGCCGGGGGTGTGGTGCGGGCTGGCGGCATTCGGGCCGGAGGCCACGATCGCCCAGTCGGCGGAGTCGTGGCCCGCGTCGCGCAGGAGCTCGCGAATGTGGGCGCTCACCTCGGCCTCGGTCCGCCCGCTCAGCTGTTCCGCGGTGATCGCCTCCATGGCCTCGTCCGCGGCCGTCGCCGCAGCGCGCAGGCGACCGATCTCCTCGGGACTTTTCGTGCGGCGCAGGGCGTTGAGGGCCGGGCCGGCCTCCACCAGCTCGGCGCCGTCAAGCGTTGCCCGCAGGCGGAGGACGAAGCGCGCCCACATCTGGTCCTGGAGCGCCACCCGCGCGGCTCGTCCCAGGAGCCGGCCCACGACGGCGAACGGGTCGTCAGTCTCCTCCCAGGGGACCAGTTCCATGCCGTCGGCCAGGGGACCCAGCTCGTGGCGCGCCAGCGGCTCCTCCAGGTGGGGCAGCACGAGAGTGGCGTATCCATTCGGCCGGACGATGAGGCAGGTCAGCCGCTCCAGGGGTGGGGCGTTGTAGCCGAGCAGGTACAGGTAATCCGAAGAGGGCGTGACCAGCAGCGCATCCAGGCCGCGCGACGTCGCTTCCGCCGCGGCAGCGTCCAGTCGCTGCCGATGGACAGTTGGCGGGAACGCGGTCACATCGCAAGCCTACTAGTGCCGAAACGAGGGTGAGCCATCCTCTGCCTCAGGGCTGCTGCATCGCTAGACCACGACGTAAAGGCGCCACTCGTCGGGGACTCCCTTCAACACGTACGAGCCGCGATCCGCAAATTGGATTCCCGACCCAGCGACGAGATCCTTCACCGTGCTCGACACGACGACCTCGTCGGCACCGGCGGTGGCCATGATGCGTGACCCGATATGCACGGCCAGGCCATCCACTCCGCCGCCATGCCGCTCGATTTCGCCGGTATGCAGCCCCGCCCGGATCTGGAGTCCTGCCTTCCCGGCGGCGTCTCGGATCGCCAGGGCGCATCGTACGGCTCGCGCGGGGCCGTCGAAAAGCGCGAGGAAGCCGTCGCCTGCGTTGTCGATCTCCTCGCCGCGCCAATGGGCGAGGGCGCTGCGTACGTGGGCGCGATGAGTCTCCAACGCCTCGCGCCACCGACGGTCGCCGAGGCGCACAGCCATCTCGGTGGAAGCAACCACATCGGTGAACAGGACCGTTGCCAGCACCCGGTTGGGCTCCGGTGCGGGACGCACGCCGGTCAGGAAGCTCTCGATCTCCGCGAGTACGGAGTCGGTGTCGCCCACCCAGAAGAGATGATCGCCGCCCGCCAGCTCGACGAACGACGCCCCCGGGATCTGCGAGGCGATCCAGCGGCCCTCCTCCACCAGCGCGTCCCGATCATCGCTGCGGTGCAACACGAGCGCAGGGACGCGGATGGCGGACAGGACGGCGCGGACGTCGATCTCGGTGTTCATGCGCAACAACTGGGCCGCGGCCCCTGGGCTGGCTGAGCGCCGAAAGTAGGTGGCGAGCTGGCCGAGAAATGCCGGATCGTCCGCGCGGCTCGGGACAAGCGGGCGGAGCAGTTCCGCCGTGGCCCACTCGCGCTCGACCTGCTCGATGGTCGCCTGTCGATCCGCATCGCTCGGCGCCCACGGATAGTCGTCGCTGCGGCGTCGGCGAGCGAACACCCCGAACGTGATCAGAGCCCGTGTGCGGTGCGGGAAAGTAGCGGCAAACAGAATGCTCATGCTGCCTCCCTCGGAGTGGCCGAAGATCGCAGCCTGCTGGGATCCTGTCGCATCGAGCACGGCGCGGACGTCGTCCATCCGCTCTTCGAGTGTGGGGAGGCGGTCGGTGGCGACCGGGTCAGACAGACCTGTGCCTCGCTTGTCGAAGAGGATGAGGCGGGTGAATGACGTGAGGCGCTCGAGGAACGCGGCGAGTCCCGGCAGCTCCCAGCACTCCTCGATGTTTGAGACCCAGCCGGGTACGAAGACCAGGTCGATTGGCGCATCGCCTACGACTTGATACGCGATGTGAAACTGCCCCGACCGTGCATATCGAGTCTGCGGTGGCATCGTCGCAACGTAGGCTAGCGAGTGGTGGAAGCCGGCGCGACGCCCGCGCTACTCGATCCTGAGCGGCACTTCGGTCGCGTCCCCGTTGCGGATTCGCCAGGCGCGAAGCGCCTGCATCGGTACGACGTCCGGATCCAACAGGGTGGCCAGCAGGTAGAACGCGTCGGGGTACCTCGCCTGGCGGCGGTCGGTGGGCGATGGGACGGCCGGAGACTGGATATGGGAATGGAAGATGGCCACCAAGTCCTGGCCGGCGTCCTCGATTCCCAGCACGATCCGGACCAGGTCGTCGGGGTGGACGGTGTAGACGAAGGGTGACGCGTCGGCGTTGCGGGCAGGATGGTAGGCAGTCGCCCGCCCGTCGGCCAGGGATCCGGCCAGGATGCCGCACGCCTCGTTCGGCGCCTCGGCCGCGGCGTGTGCCAGCAGCTCGTCGGCGAGGGCGGCGGCGATCCTGAGCGCGCCGTCGGTCGGCTTGCTCACCACAGAACCGAGCTTTCCATCTCGGTCTCGAGCGTGTCGAGGTCGCGATCCCACAGCCCGGCTGACAGGTACTTGGAGCCGTCGTCGGCCAGCAGCACGACGATCGACCCGCGGTCCATGTCGGCGGCGACCCGGAGCGCGACGGCCAGCGCCGCCCCGGATGACAGGCCGGCGAAGATGCCCTCCTCGGCGATCAGTTGCCGCACGCCGACCACCGACTCGCGGTTGCTGACCAGATAGCGGTCGTCGAGGACCGACTGGTCCAGGACCGGGGGCACGAAGCCCTCGTCCAGGGAACGGAGACCCTGCACCTGCTCGCCGGGGAGCGGCTCCGCGGCAACGACCCGCACGCCCGCTCGCGCCGCCTTCAGCGCGCGCCCCACCCCGGTGAGCGTCCCGCCCGTCCCCAGCCCCGCCACGAACACATCTACCTCGGGCACGGCCGTGAGGATCTCCGGGCCGGTCTCCTCCTCGTGGGCACGCGGGTTGGCCTCATTCCCGTACTGGAACGGCATGTAGACCGATGGATCCGCATCGGCCAGCCGCTCCGCCATCCGGATCGCGCCGTTCGATCCCTCGGCTCCGGGCGAGAACACGATCTCGGCTCCGAACAGGCGGAGCAGCTGCTCGCGCTCAGGCGTGGTGTTGTCCGGCATCACGATCCGCACCGGATGGCCCATCCGGGACCCGATCATGGCCAGGCTGATGCCCGTGTTGCCGCTCGACGGCTCGAGGATCGTCTGCCCCGGCTGCAACTCCCCCGACGCGACCGCGTCTGCCAGCATGGCTCGCGCGATTCGATCCTTGACCGATCCGGTCGGGTTCGCACCTTCGATTTTGGCGAACAGCCGCACGCCGGGATGCGGCGCCAGCCGCCGCAGCTCGACCATCGGCGTGTGCCCGATGGCGGCGACGATGTCGCCGAGGATCATCGGTCTAGCTCGACCCTCCGGCCATGGCGGGCAGCAGGATCACCTGGTCGTCGGGGCCGACCGATGTGGCGAGGCCCGTGGTGTAGCGGACGTCGCGGCCGTTGACGTACAGGTTCACGAACGGCGACAGCTTGCCGTCGGTGGTCACCCGCTCGCGCAGGGCGGGGTGCTGTGCGAACAGGTCGTCAAGGACTTCGAGCACCGTGTCACCTGCGGCCTCGAGCTCGCGAGCGCCGCCCACGGTCTCGCGCAGGACCGGCGGGATGCGGACGCGGCTCACGTGGCCGCGACAGCAGCAGCCGTGTCGGCCGCGACTGGCTGCGGCTGCACGACCCCATCGCCACAGGCGGGGCAAGCCGGGTCGCGCCACAGCCGGATCTCGTCGAACGAGGTGGTCATGGCGTCGAACAGGAGCATCCGCCCGGCCAGGGTCTCCCCCACTCCCAGCACCAGCTTGACTGTCTCATTGGCCTGCAGGAGTCCGATGATCCCCGGCAGCACGCCCAGCACCCCCGCCACGGCACAGGCAGGAGCCAGCTCCTCGGGCGGCTGAGTGGGGTACAGGCAGCGGTAGCACGGCCCCGCGAAGGGCATGAAGGTTGTCACCTGGCCGTCCCAGCGGTAGATAGAGCCGTGGACGACAGGCTTGCGAAGCACGACCGATACGTCGTTGAGCAGGTAGCGCGTCTCGAAATTGTCCGTGCCGTCCACGATGACGTCGTACTCCGCCACCAGGCGCTCGACGTTGGCCGCGTCCAGGCGCTCCTGGTGGCGAACCACGCTGACATCGGGATTGAGAGCGGTCAGCGTCATCTCGGCACTGTCGGTCTTGGGCATCCCAACCCGGTCCGCGGTGTGCAGGACCTGGCGCTGGAGGTTCGATTCGTCGACCACGTCGTCGTCCACGATCCCCATCGTGCCGATTCCGGCGGCGGCCAGGTACAGCGCGGCCGGCGAGCCGAGGCCGCCGGCCCCGATCAGCAGCACGCGGGCGTCCAGCAGCCGGCGCTGGCCTTCCTGGCCGATCTCGGGGATCAGGACCTGCCGGCTGTAGCGCCGCCGCTCCGCCTCGGACAGGATCGGGGTGGGCGCCTCCCACGCCCCGCCGAGCGCCTTCCACTCGGCCAGGCGGCCCTGCATGTTGACGACGTCGGTGTAGCCGACCTGGGCCAGGTACTGCGCCGCGCGCCGTGAGCGAGCACCAACCGCGCAATGGACCAGGAGCGGCGTGGCACGGTCGGGGACCACGGCTTCGATGGTGGCCTGGAAGTCTGCCAGCGGCACGAGTGTGGCCTCGGGGATGTGGCCCTCGTTCCACTCCACAAGCTCGCGGACGTCGATGATCCGCCGCTCCCCGGCGTTCCGCAGCGCGTCGGCGACCGAGATCTCCAGTACAGTCCCGGGCTCGGCCATCAGACCGCCTCTGCCTCCGCGGGCCATTCCACTGACTCCCCGGCCACCGCGCCCTGCAGGACCTTGTATCCGAGCAGGGCGCACTTCAGTCGGGCGGGGCCGATGGGCACGCCCAGGTCGTCGAGCACCGCCTTCGGATCGATGGCCCGCACCGCGTCGAGGGTCATCCCGCGCAGCGTATCGGTCAGGATCGAGGCTGACGCCTGGCTGATGGCGCACCCGCGGCCCTCGAAGGCCACGTCCTGGATCTCCGCCCGGCCCCCGTCCAGGCGCAGGGTCATGGACAGCTCGTCCCCGCAGGTCGGGTTCGAATCGGCAAAGTGGAGGTCATGGGGATCCAGAACCCCCTGGTTGTGGGGGTTCCGGTAGTGCTCCAGGATGAAGTCGCGGTACAGGTTGTCCATATCAGCCCGCGAACAAGGTCACCGCCGCGCGAACCGCATCGGCCAGGGCCTCGACGTCGTCGAGGTCGTTGTAAACGTAGAAGCTGGCCCGGGTGGTGGCCGGGATGTCGTAGCGCTGCATGACGGGCTGGGCGCAGTGGTGCCCCGCCCGCACGGCCACCCCGTGGTGATCGAGGATGGTCGCCATGTCATGGGGATGAACCGCGTCCAGGACGAAGCTGATGACCCCGGCATGGACGTCAGGATCTTCCGGGCCAAAGCGGCGGACGTCGGGGATCTCCCCCAGCGCAGCCCAGGCATGCTCGAACAGGTAGCGCTCATGCTCGCGGACGCTCGGCATACCGATATCGGTCAGGTAATCGATGGCGGCCCCCAGGCCGATGGCCTCCACGATGGCCGGGGTGCCGGCCTCGAACTTCTGGGGCACCTCGTTCCACTCGGCGCCCTCCATGGTGACCCGGATGATCATGTTGCCGCCGGTCAGGAAGGGCGGCATGGCCTCCAGCAGCTCGCGGCGCGCCCACAGCGCGCCGATCCCCGACGGCCCGAGCATCTTGTGGCCGCTGATGGCCAGGAAGTCGCAGCCGATGTCCTGGACGTCGATGGGCATGTGGGGCGCGGCCTGGGCCGCGTCGACGAGGACCAGGGCCCCCGCGGCGTGCGCCCGTTGGGTGATCTCGCGGACCGGGTTGATGGTGCCCAGGGCGTTGCTGACCGCGGCCACGGCCACCAGCTTGGGACGGGTTTCCAGGAGGCGGTCCAGGTCCTCGAGGTCCAGCCGCCCGTCGTCGGTGATGGCCCCGTAGCGCAGCTCGGCGCCGACCTCGCGCGTCAGCTGCTGCCACGGGACGATGTTGGCGTGATGCTCCAGCTGGGTCGTGACCATCGTCTCGCCGGCGCGCAGGTTGGTCCGGCCCCACGAGTACGCGACCAGGTTGATGGCCTCGGTCGCATTGCGCACGAAGACGATCTCGCGCTCTGACGGCGCGTTCAGGAAGGCGGCGACCTTGCGCCGGGCGGCCTCGAAGCGCCCGGTGGCGTCCTCGCTGAGCTCGTAGATCCCGCGATGGACGTTGGCGTAGTGATGCGAATACGCGTCCCGCATGGCCTCGATCACCACCGCCGGCTTGGGTGCCGAGGCGGCCGCGTCGAGGTACACCAGGCGATTGCCGGTCGAGGTCGTTCGCTCGAAGACCGGGAAATCGGCGCGCCGGGCAGTTCCGCTGAAGGCGCCGGGGGTGGCCTGGGGCTGCGCGCCTACGGTCATCGGTCTACTTCGCCGGTTCCGCCACCGGCTCGGTCGCCTCGTCGCCCACCTCGGCCGGCAGGCCGACCTGCTCGCGGACCCAGTCATAGCCGTTGGCCTCGAGCTGATGCGAGAGCTCTTCGCCGCCGGACATCACCACCCGCCCGTCCAGCAGGACGTGGACCCGGTCGGGCTTAACGTAGTTCAGCATGCGCTGATAATGGGTGATCATCAGGACCCCCATCTCCGGTGAGAGGGTGGCGTTGATCCCCTCCGCCACGTTGCGCAGGGCGTCGATGTCGAGACCCGAATCGGTTTCGTCCAGGATCGCCATCTTGGGTGACTGGACGG
>DASWJA010000196.1:0-2189 GCA_036397375.1 Candidatus Limnocylindria bacterium | reverse complement strand
CACCGCGGCGCCGATCCACTTGAAGGCCGGCGCGTCGGCCAGCCAGCCGGCGGCGTACAGGCCCAGGCCCAGGCTGAAGGGGACGACCGTCCACAGGGTCGCCCATTCCGACCATCGGTCGGTGAGGCTGGTGTACAGGAGGGCCAGGCCCACCAGCAGCAGCAGGACGCCGGGGATCACCATCCCCGCTCGGAGCCGCCGCGAGAGACGCGAGAACAGGATGGGGATCAGGAAGAAGAGCGAGAGACCGACCAACGCCATCGGCCACCAGGCCAGCAGGTCGGTATCCAGGCCGTGGGAAGCGAACCAGTCACCGATCCAGGTCGAGCTCAGCACGATGACCCCGATCACGAGCAGCATGAGGCCCACCGTCAGCTCCAGGGTCCGGCTCACGCGGCGGAGTATGCGGCCGATACCCTGCGGTCGCCAACCACTGGGCCGGCGGTACGCGGGCAGTCACGGCGCGATACGGACCGTCCAGGACCATGCGCGCATGGACGATCAGCGGTTGGCCGCCGCGATTCGAAGCCTTCGCCACGCCCGGGGCTGGCGCCAGGTGGACATCGCGCGCCGCGCCGGCGTCAGCCGGACATCGGTCTGGCTCGTCGAGCGCGGCCAGTCTGAGCGGCTGACGATTCGCACCGTTAGGCGAGTAGCGTCGGCGTCAGGACTATTCCTCGGCTGGGACACCGGACCCGCTCCCCAGCTTGGTCGGGCTCGAGATGCCGATCACGCGACCCTTGCCGAGGCTACCGCCCGGCAACTCGCCGAAGCGGGTTGGGAGGTCCGGCCCGAGGTGAGTTTCAGCCGGTACGGAGAGCGTGGCCGGGTCGACTTGTTGGCGTATCACCCGGATGTACGCATCCTGCTGGTGATCGAAGTGAAGACACTGATCGTCGACGTCCAGCAGCTCCTCGGTGGTCTCGATGTGAAGGCACGCCTCGCGCCGTCCGTGGCTCGCGAATGGGGCTGGGCCGCGCGGGCGGTCGTCCCGGCCCTGGTGGTGGCCGAGGGCACGACGAACCGACGCCGTCTTTCCGAGCATCCGATCCTCTTCGCTAGGTTCGCGCTGCGCGGCTGGTCGGCGACGATATGGATCCGGTCCCCGGTGACGGGAGTGAGCGGGCTGCTTCTTCTCGCGAAATTGCCAGTTGCCAACCACGGCGACCTTAGGCGCGCGGGACGGCAGCGAGTGCGACGGACGAGGTCATGGCTGAGCACGTGAGGCTCTGCGGCGAGGCGGTTGAGCCACCCCGGCAAGCCGACACGCCTTCGATCCACGCCTAGGGTCCAGATCGCTGGACATTTGGCGAAATCCCGCTTCGATTTGGCGAGATCCCGCATCGCAGCGGAATCCAACGCCGCAAAGCGGGCTAGGACTCGCCCTCCCAGGCGGGCTGGGGCATACGGAGGGGCTTGTCGGTGCGATAGCCGAGCAGGTAGTCGGCCTGCATGAGGGTGTGGATCTGGCTCGTCCCCTCGTAGATGACCGAGCCCTTGGAATTGCGCAGGTAGCGCTCCACCGGGTACTCGTCCGAGTAGCCGTAGGCGCCGTGAACCTGGATCGCGTCCATGGCGCACTGGACCGCGTGGTCGGTGCAGAACCACTTGGCCAGGCCCGTCTCCCGCGTGCTGCGCAGGCCCTGGTTCTTCAGCCAGCCGGCTTTCCAGACCAGCAGCCGCCCGCCTTCGATCCCCTGCTGCATGCGGGCCAGCATCTGCTTGACCAGCTGATGGCGGCCGATCTCCTCCCCGAACGCCTTCCGTTCGTGCGCGTACTTGACCGATGCGTCCAGGCACGCGACGGCCAGCCCCACGCTGCCCGCCGCCACTGTGTACCGACCCTGGTCGATCGCGCTCATGGCGATCGTGAAGCCCTCCCCCTCTTCGCCCACCCGGTTGGCCACCGGGACCTCACAGTCGCTGAAGTACAGGATCCCGGTGTTGCCGGCTCGGACCCCCAGCTTGCCGTGGAGCGAATCGGAGCTGAAGCCTGGAAACTCGCGCTCCACGATGAACGCGGTGATGCCCTTGTGGCCCAGCGAACGGTCGACGGTAGCGAAGACCAGGAAATAGTCGGCGGTATCGGCCAGGCTGATCCAGATCTTCGATCCGTTCAGGATGTACCGATCCCCGTCGCGTCGGGCGGTGGTGGCCAGGTTGGCGGCGTCGCTGCCCACCCCCGGCTC
>DASWJA010000195.1:0-1969 GCA_036397375.1 Candidatus Limnocylindria bacterium | reverse complement strand
CTCGATCAGGAGCCAGCGGCTGCGGTAGAAGCGGACCTTTGGATTGCGGACGTGCTTGGCCTCGTAGATGCCCGGCAGCTCACGGAACGCCTGGAAGCGGGTCAGGTCGCCCACCACGCAGACGTCGAGCTGGCCGTCGGTAAGGCTCGCGTCGGGGCAGATCTTCATCCCGCCGCCGTAGTACGGGCCGTTGGCGAAGGCGGCCATCAGCGAGACATGGTCCACCACCTCCCGTCCATCGGCCGTGTCGAACGTGATCCGCAGCCGCTGGTTGTGGAACCGCCGAAGCTCATCCAGGGTGCCGGCGAAGTAGCCGGCTCGACCGTTCTTCCACCACGGGCGCGGGTTGGACATCGTCCAGGCCACCTGGGCGTCGAAGCCGACCCCGCCGGCAGCCACGAAATGGCGGAGGTGGGCATCCCGGATCGCGCGGCCCACGTCAATGGAAGTCGTGGTCGGACCGAGGGCCACGTCCAGGGCGGCCAACGGGTCGAGGGGAATCGACAGGCTGCGCGCCAGGTCGTTGCCACGACCCACCGGCACAACGCCCAGCGTTCCCCCGCCGGCGGCGATGATGCCGTTGACGACCTCCTGCATCGTGCCGTCGCCGCCCACCCCGACCACCCGGTCGGCCCCGTCTCGGACCGCCTCGGCGGCCAGCTCCTCGGCGTGTCCCCGGCGGGTAGAGACGAACAGCTGCGCCTCGCGCCGGCCGAGCTGCTCCTCCAGGCGCGGAAGAAGGCGGCCGCCGGCCCCGTCGCCGGAGATGGGGTTCAGGATGAGGACCGGCGCGACCGGGTTCGGCACGCGGCCGATTGTGACCTACCCGACGCTCACCTGGATGGTGTGGTAGCCACGGGCCCCGTCGGGCGCGGGTTCGGTGACCCGCGACTCCTGGACATCGCCCGTGCCGTCGGTGGCGCGGACTCGAATCTGATGGCTGCCCGGGTTGGCGTCCCAGGGGTAGTGCCATTGGACCCAGGTGGCGTCGCTGATCGCAACCGACAGCTCGGCCGGGTTCCATTCCCCGTCGTCGACCTGGACCTCGACCCGGGTCACGCCCCGATCCGGCGCCCAGGCCACGCCGGCGACGGCGACCTGCCCCGCGCCCAGCGACGAGCCGGGACGCGGCACGTCGATCCGCGACTGGGTCAGGATCGGCCCCTCCTTGGCCCACCCCAACGGCACCCAATACGCGTCGAACGCGTCCCACGTGGTCAGCTCGATCTCGGTCAGCCATTTGGTGGCGCTCACATAGCCGAACAGGCCAGGGACGATGAGGCGGGCCGGGAACCCGTGCTCCGCGGGCAGCGCCTCCCCGTTCATGGCCACCGCGATCAGGGCCTCACGTTCATCGGTCATGACCCATTCGGTGGGGAACCCCGCGGTCCAGCCATCGAACGAGCGGCCCACGACCTGGGTCGCCCCGGGCTGGACGCCAGCCGTGTCCAGCACCTCGCGCAAGCGGGCACCGGTCCACAGGGCGTTGCCCACCAGCCGACCGCCGACCTCGTTCGAGACGCACGCGATGGTCACGTACTGCTCGTACAGCGGAAGGGCCAGGAGGTCGTCGTAGGTGAAGGTCAGCGAGCGGTCCACCATGCCGGTGACGGTGAGGCGCCAGGTCGCGGCGTCGATCCGCGGGGTGAGCAGGGCAGTGTCGATGCGGTAGAAATCGGGGTTCGGCGTGACGATGGGCGTCACGCCCGAGATGCCCAGGTCGGTCCCGGCCCCCAGCGCCGGAAGCGGGTTGAGCGGCCCGGGAACCGGGGTGATGTCAACCGGCGTCGCGACACGGGTCTGCTCGCCGATCCAACGACCCAGCACGCCGCCGGCAACCGCCACGCCGGCCACCCCCAGCGAAGTACCGATGAACCGGCGTCGCGACCAATCGGGCATCTCCACCACCAACGGGGTGGCTGTTCCCAGCAGCCAGCGCAGGGCCCCGACCCCGGCACCCACCGTCATG
>DASWJA010000194.1:0-1961 GCA_036397375.1 Candidatus Limnocylindria bacterium | reverse complement strand
TGGGTCTGGCTCACCCCGCCCGAGGATGCGCCGCTGGACATGCTGGTGGACTGGATCGCCGAGAGCTACCGTGCCGTTGCGCCCAAGCGCCTCGTCCGGTCGTTGGAGCCGCAAGCTGACGCTTGACGCTGGGCGGCGGGGGCCCACAATGCGTTCCAGCGCACGGGAGGGACTCGCATGTCCGAAGATCACGATCCGGGTCAAGCGATCGGGACAGTCACCCACTATTTCGGCCACCTGTCAGTGGCCGCCGTCAACCTGACCGATAAGCTCAGCGTCGGCGACCGGATCCACATCCGCGGTCACACCACCGACGTCCAGCAGACGGTCGATTCGATGGAGGTCGAGCACGCAAAGGTCGACTCGGCCGGGCCTGGCGACGACGTCGCGCTCCAGGTCGCGGATCACGTCCGGGAGCACGACAAGATCTTCCGCGAGGGATAACGACCGGCCCGTGTCCGAGGTCATCAAGAAGAACTTCGACTCGCCAGATACGCGGGACGAGGTTCCTCTTGGACTGGTCGAGCTGGTGACTATCGGCTCCATCAACGTCGGACGCGAAACGCTCCACCCCGGATGGCGGTGGTCGACTCATGTTCGACCCATCGTTGGGACCGAGCGGTGCGAGTTCCATCACATTGGCATCCAGCTGAGCGGCCGATGGATCGTTGAGACGCGCGACGGGATGCAGACCGAAATCGCTCCTGGCGATGTGTATGACATCCCGCCGGGGCATGACAGCTGGGTCATCGGCGACGAGCCGGCGGTCAACGTCGACTTCCAGGGAGTGGCTGGTTGGGCGCTTCCCCCAGCACCGGGTCAGCGCCTGCTGACAACGGTGCTGTTCACCGACATCGCCGATTCGACCGCGGTTGCCGAACGGATGGGGGACCGCCGCTGGGCAATGCTCCTGGCCCAGCACACCGAGGACGTGCGGGTCCTTCTCACCACCCATCACGGACAGGAAGTGAAGAACACCGGGGATGGCTTCCTGGCGACCTTTGACCGGCCGGCGGCGGCGGTGCAGGCCGCCGCGGCCATTGCCGGGTCGGCGCGTCGGCTCGGGCTTGGCGTTCGGGCCGGGGTGCACACCGGTGAGGTCGAGCTGGCAGGCGACGACCTGCGGGGCGTGGCGGTCCATCTCGCGGCGCGAGTGATGGAACGCGCTGATCCGGGGGAGGTTCTCGTCAGCGCCACGACCCGCGAGCTGCTGTCCGGCACGGACTTGGGCTTTGCCGAGAGGGGGACGTTCGAGCTCAAGGGGATCACCGGAGCGAGGACGCTCTACTCCCTGGAGGCGTAGGGCTCGAAGTGGGCCTGGCCCTGCCATCGGTCCACCATTGGGAACCTGCCGGGGCCCAGCGCCGTCCTGCCCCCATCAACTGAACATGGCCTGCGGCCGGGCCGCTTGATGGAGGACCGATCCCATGCGGCGTTTGATCTCTCTGGCGGCTGCCACCATCGCCCTGCTGGTCTTTGCCGGACCCACTCTTGCCTGTGCGGGCCTGATCGGCCCCAACGGCGCCGTGAACCTGCTGCGCACCACAACCTTCGCGGGATACCACGACGGCGTGGAGCACTACGTGACCTCGTTCGCCTTCGCCGGCGGGGAGGGTGAGTTCGGGAGCCTGGTGCCGCTCCCCGACGTTCCGACCAAGGTCGAACGGGGCGGGGATTGGACACTCCAGCGCCTCAACATCGAGACCGAGCCCCAGCTCTTCCTGGCCGCGGATGCGGCCCGGGTTGGCGTGGCGGAAGCGCAGGTCCTGCTCGAGGTCCGGATCGACGCGCTGGACATCACGATCCTACGCGGTGGCGGGCCCGAGGTCGGCGCCTGGGCCACCGAGCACGGATTCCGATTGCCGCCCGATGCGCCCGAGGTGCTCGACTTCTACGCCGACCGCTCGCCGATCTTCCTGGCTGCCGTGTTCGACGCCGATGCGGCCGCGGCCCGCGGCCAG
>DASWJA010000193.1:0-2943 GCA_036397375.1 Candidatus Limnocylindria bacterium | reverse complement strand
ATCACCAACGTGGTGAAGTGCCGGCCGCCGGGCAACCGAGACCCGGAGCCGTCGGAGATCGAAGCCTGCTCGCCCTATCTCGACCGCCAGGAGCAGGCCCTGGACCCGGTCCTGGTGGTGACGCTGGGTCGGCACTCCCTGCAGCGCTACCTGCCCGGGGCGCGCATCTCCGAGGCGCACGGGCGGCTGCGGCGGGCAGGCGGGCGATTCGTTTTGCCGATGTACCATCCGGCTGCCGCGTTGCGGTCGTCCGCCCTCCGAGAAACGCTGGCGCGCGACTTCCGTGGCCTGCCGGCGGCGCTGCTGGCAGCTCGCGACGCCCTCGCGGCGGAGCGGGAAGAGGGTGCTCCCAGGGCGCCGGCCGAACCGCCGGTGCTCAGCCGGGTGGACGATGACCGACAGATGACATTGTTCTAGAGGACGCAATGCCAGGCACGCTCCGAATCATTCCCCTGGGCGGGGTCGGCGAGGTGGGCAAGAACATCACCGCCATCGAAGCCGATGACGAGATCGTGGTCGTCGATTGCGGACTGGCCTTCCCCGAGCCCGAGATGCTCGGGATCGACCTCGTGGTCCCTGACGCGACGTACCTGGCTGAGCGGCGGGACGCGGTGCGCGGCATCCTGCTGACCCACGGCCACGAGGACCACACCGGCGGCCTGCCCTACGTCCTGCCTCGCCTGTCGGGCACCCCGATCTATGCCACCAAGCTCACCATCGGCCTGGTCACGGGCAAGCTCCGGGAGCACAAGCTCATGGGCGCCACCACGTTGCATGAGGTGGAGCCCGGAACGGAGTTCGCGGTCGGCGCCTTCCGGGTGACGCCGTTCCGCGTCAACCACTCGATCCCGGGTGGGGTCGGCTTCGCGATCCGCCATGCGCGGGGCACGATCATCCATACCGGGGACTTCAAGTTCGACCACACCCCGCCCGACGGGACGCGTGCCGACCTGGGCCTGATCGCCGAATGGGGGCGCCAGGGCGTCGACTTCCTGCTGTCCGACTCGACCCGCGCCGAGCGCGAGGGCTACACGCTGTCGGAGGCCACCGTCGGCGAGTCCCTGCGCCAGCTGATCGGGGCGGCCGAGGGTCGCGTCATCATGGCCACCTTCGCCTCGAACATCGGGCGCGTGCAGCAGGCCATCGACGCCGCGGCCGAGCACGGACGTAAGGTCGTCCTGCTGGGTCGCAGCATGGAGCAGAACGCCGCCATCGCCACTGAGCTGGGATATCTGGACGGGCGGGATGGGACCGTTGTCGCCAAGAACCAGCTGGAGCGCATCGATCCATCGCAGCTGGTGGTGGTGACCACCGGCTCCCAGGGCGAACCGATGTCCGGGCTGACCCGGATGAGCAGCCGTGACCATCGGAACATCACGATCGTCCCCGGCGACACGGTGATCGTGTCCGCCTCGCCCATCCCCGGCAACGAGGAAGCGGTGGCGCGGACCATCGACAACCTCTTCAAGGAAGGGGCGATGGTCCATTACGAGCCCATCACCCACTGCCACGTGTCGGGCCACGGCTCGCGCGAGGAGCTGAAGCTCATGCTCGGCCTCGCCAAGCCCCGCCATTTCATCCCGATCCACGGTGAGTACCGGATGCTCGTCCAGCACGCTCTGCTGGCGGAGGGAGCCGGCGTGGCGGTGGACCGCATCTTCGTCCTGCAGAATGGCCAGGTGGTCGAATTCGACGGTCGCGTGGCCCGCCTGGCGGGGAGCGTGACGGCCGGAGCGGTGCTGGTGGATGGCCTGTCCGCGGTGGATGGCGTGGACGGAGTCATCCTCCGCGATCGGCGAGCATTGGCCAGCGACGGGGTGGTCATGGTCGCGCTGACCGTGGCCACGGCCACTGGACGCACGGTGGGGGGCCCGGACCTCATCGGTCGCGGCTTCCTGCCCGATCCCGAAGACCCCCTCCTGGAGGAGGCGCGGGCCTACCTTGCCGCCGCGTTGGACAAGGGCGGAGAGGGCCAGCGTGCGGAGCCGGGCTACCTGAAGACCAAGATCCACGACGTCTTGAGCCGCTTCTTCTACGAGAAGACGCACCGCCGTCCCATGATCCTGCCCATCGTGCTCGAGGTCTGAGCCCGATGGCCAAGGCACGGTCGCGGTCGCGCCGCCGGAAACGGGCTCGGCGGGCGGCGAACACAGGCCTGCGTATCAGCCGCCGGGTCGTCCGCGAGGTGGGCGCCCTGGCCCTGGTGGTGCTGGCCCTGGTGTCGCTCCTGGCCCTGGTCACGCCCGACGCGGCGGCCGGGGTGACCCTGTGGCGCGACTTCCTGAAGACCCTGCTCGGGTGGGGGTTCTTCTTCGCGCCCGCGCTGCTGCTGCTCTTCGCGGTAATGCTGTGGATGCGCTCGGTGCCTACCGAGCGCATCATCTCGGCCCTCGGCGTGGTCCTCGTCACCCTGTCGTTGCAGGGACTCTTCCAGCTCGCCGTGGGCGGTCCCGGGGCTCCCGCCCCGCCGGGGGATGGGGGAGGGATCATCGGCACCGTGGTGGACGCCCCGCTCGTCTTGCTGCTCGGCGATGCGGGCGCGGCCATCGTCCTGTTCCTGCTCCTCGCGGTCGGCTTCCTCCTGTTCTTCAACATGACCATCGGGGACGTGTTCGCCGCGTGGTCGCACGGTCGGGAGGTCGGCCCGGCGGCGGCCGCGGCTGCGAGCGCCCGGGCAGCCACCGGGCCGGGCATGTCGCCTCCGGGTCGCAGCTCGGCCCCGGATGAGCCGCCCGTTATCCTCCGCCGCCAGCGGCCCGAACCGGCGCTGGGCACAGCTGCGGCGGGCGCGCTGGCCGGCGGGGCGGTGGCGGTGCTGGACGACGAGAGCCTGACGCAGGGCGAGCTGGAATCCGGCGAGACAGCCCACCTGGCCGAGGTGGGGGAGCGGGAGGCAGCCGACGCCGCGCTCGAACGAGCGGCCCAGACCTGGATCCTGCCCGA
>DASWJA010000192.1:0-7139 GCA_036397375.1 Candidatus Limnocylindria bacterium | reverse complement strand
AGAGCGCGACCAGCGCGGCCCGCGCCCTGCTGGCGGCGGCGGCCTTCTTCGCCGAGCGCGGGGTGACCGTCGAGCGGGTGCTGACCGACAACAGCCGCAGCTACGGCGGCGCGCCCTACCAGGCCGCGCTGACCCAGCTCGGGGCCCGCCACAAGCGGACCCGCATCTATCGGCCCCAGACCAATGGCAAGGCCGAGCGCTTCATCGGCACCCTGCTCAACGAGTGGGCCTCCGGCCGCCTCTACCGCTCGAATGCGGAGCGCCTGGCCGCCCTGCCGCGCTGGGTCGACTTCTACAATCACCGGAGACCCCACACCGCGCACGGAGGCCAGCCTCCGATGACTGCACTTGTCAACAACCTCCGTGGGAACCACACCTAGAGCGGGATGTCGCCCCACATGCCCCACTGGAACGCGGGCCCGTTGTAGACGAACCACATGCCGGTGGATGGCCGCCACACGGCCAGGTCGGTCGTCCCGTTGGCGTCGTAATCGCGGGCGACGGGGACATCCCCGTTCAGGCCCCACTGGGTGGCGGCGCCGTTATAGACGAACCACGTCCCGGTGGATGGCCGCCACACGGCCAAGTCGGTCGTACCGTTCCCGTCGTAGTCACCGGGGACCGGTTTGTCGCCGGACAGGCCCCACTGGGTGGCGGCGCCGTTGTAGACGAACCACGTCCCGGTGGATGGCCGCCACACGGCCAGGTCGGTCGTACCGTTCCCGTCGTAGTCGGCGGGGACCGGGACATCGCCGGACAGGCCCCACTGGACCGTAGCGCCAGTGGCTAAATACCAGGTCCCATTCGCGGGGCGCCAGACCGCCTGATCGGTCGTCCCGTTCCCGTCGTAGTCGCCGGGGACCGGTTTGTCGCCGGACAGACCCCATTGCACCGTGGCTCCGCTGGAGAAGTACCACGTCCCGTTGGCCGGGCGCCAGAAGGCCGCGGCAACGCCGGGTGGAGGCGGAGTCGGCGTCGGAGTCGGAGTCAGGGTCGGCGTGGGAGTCGGGGTCGGCGTGGGAGCCGGCGTGGGCGTCGGAGCTGGAGTCGGAGTCGGGGTCTCAGGCCCCACCCACTGGGTGGTCGACCCGTTGCGGACGTACCAGGTCTGGTCAGAGGGCCGGTAGTAGGCGAGATCGGTCGTCCCGTTGCCGTTGTAGTCCGCCGGGACGGGCAGATCGCTCGAAGTGCCCCACTGGGTGGTGGACCCGTTGCGGACGTACCAGGTCCCGTTGGAGGGGCGCCAGAACGCAAAATCGGTCGTTCCGTTGCCGTCATAGTCGCCGGGGACCGGGACATCGCCCGACGCGCCCCACTGCACGGTCGCCCCGTTGTGGAGATACCAGGTCCCGTTCGCCGGGCGCCAGACGGCCCGGTCGGTCGTCCCGTTGCCGTCGTAATCGCCGGGGACCGGGACATCGCCCGACAGGCCCCATTGCACGGTCGCCCCGTTGTAGTGATACCAGGTCCCATTGGCGGGGCGCCAGACCGCGAGGTCGGTGGTCCCGTTTCCGTCGTAGTCACGGGCGACCGGTTTGTCGGCGGACAGGCCCCATTGGATCGCGGCCCCGTTATGCAGATACCAGGTGCCATTCGCCGGGCGCCACACGGCCAGGTCGGTCGTGCCGTTGCCGTCGTAGTCACCGGCGACGGTCTTGTCGCCCGGCAGGCCCCATTGGGTGGTCGACCCGTTGCGGACGTACCAGGTCCCATTGGCGGGACGCCACACGGCCAGGTCGGCCGATCCGTTGCCGTCGTAATCGGCAGGCACCGGTACGTCTGGCCGAATGCCGCTGGGTGTGATCCCCGGATCGCCCGCGAACGCGTACCAGTAGCTCCACAGCCCGCCCGGGCCCTGCGTCCTTTGGATCCAGGCCTCGCGACCAGACAGGTGGGGATGGGGGAACGCCCTCAGCGCGGACGCCGAGTAGCCGCTGGCCATGCCGAAAATGTCCCCGAAGGTCCGGTCCGGGTTCTCCAGGATCTCTCTCACGACCGAGGTGGAGCCAAGGTCGCTTGCGAAATACGTTCCGCCCAGCGCGAGAATCGGGCGCGAGTAGTACCCCACGCGGGCCAGAGCGGTCGCCTCGCTGCTCGCGGTCGTTTCCTCCGTCTCGCCCGCGCCAGGCGCATAGCAGGCGTTGGAATAGACCATGGTGAAGCCCGGCGCCGGTGTGATCGGTCCGCCGGAACAGTAGGCAGAGTTATAGGAGGTCAGTGGCTTGCCCTCGAGTGCGGCCTCGCCGCAATACACCATCTGGGTCGAGAGGTTGTGGCCATGGCCGGTGGGGTCGGCCGAGTCCGCCCCGGCGATCCGGTTCAGCCCCCAGCCGTTAGTCCGGTCTGTGAGGAGGTTCGGCCCGTACGGGTTCGGGTAGCCGCTGCCGTGCCCGATGTAGACGATGATGTTGGCTCCGTTGACGGCCGCCAGGACGTTCGCCCACGTGGCGTCCGGGGAGAACGCGCGGACTGCGGTTCCACCCAAGGCTTCGACGGCATCGGCGATCTGCTCGCCACGGTTGAGATAATTCGTCTGGATCGAGCCGCCACCGACCGGTCCCACGATGATGACGACCTTCTGCCCCGCCGCCCCGGCCCGCACCGAGTGCGGGGCAATGACGGCACTGGCCGCCATCAAGAACGCCAGCCCGATGGCGAGGGCAAGGCGTACCGGATTGATCAGGGTACGGTCGTGCAACAGGGTCTCCGCGAGCGCTGATGAGTTCAGCCCTCACCGTACGGCCCGGCTGATCCAGCACCCATGACGCGATGGTTCAAGCCCACGCCGGACCTTTGGGCCTATGGGCGCCGCGGCACCGTCGCGGCTCGCCGCATCGGCATGCCGCTCAGTCGAGCGTGGCGGAGAGCACCACCATGAGCCATTCCACGGTTCGCGGGTCGACCGCGGGCCGGACGAAGGCCGTCTGGGTCAGGCCGTTCGGGTCGGTCTCGAGCGCCGATACGGTCCCCACCAGCAGGCCCCGCGGATAGGGACTGGCGGCGACACCGTCCAGCTCCAGTCCGGCGGTCACGATCGTGTCGCCGACCGCAACATCGTCGCTGAGCGTCACTTGGGTCATGATCAGCTGTCCGCCCGGCTGTCCCTGCACGAGGCCCAGCGCATCGGTCTGCTGGTCGCGCGCGACGACGCGCGAGCGCGGGTCGACGAGGAGACGGACGACAGCGCGGTCCTGGCTGGCCTGGACGACGATCCCCGCCAACCCCCCGCCTCCCTGCGCGGCCGCCACAACCGGCATCCCGACCCGCACGCCATCGTCACGGCCGGCTCCGATGCCGACTTCCCAGCTCAAGGCGCTGGTCCCGGCGGAGGTCACGCGGGCCGGCAGCAGCTCCCACCCGAGGACCTCGCGCAGCCCCAGCAGCTCGCGAAGCCGCCCGTTCTCGCGGGCCGCCTCCTGGAGCTCCGCGGTGCGCTGCTCAGCGCCGGCCAGCGCACTCCGCAGATCGTCGTTTTCGGTGCGAAGCCGATCGATCTCGGCGATCGTCTCGACCACGTCGGAGATGGCCGAGCCGACCCCGGTCACAAAACCCTGGACCGGACTCAACAGTTGGGCGCTGGCCTGCTGCACCGAGCGCGCGGGCTCGGTACCCGACAGCGCCACCAGCGCGAGGCAGATGACCGCCAGCACGGCCCACCACAGCCCGCTCCGGCGCCGGCGATGCGGGCTCGACCCGGCAAATCCGAGCAATCCGGGCAGACGGGGTAGGCCCGAGCGGCCGCGCATGCCGTGACGGCCTACCGCGGGGCGCGGGTGTACTGCTCGCTGACCAGCACCCGCTCGAGCGTGTCGAGCTCCTCCAGGACGCGCCCGGTGCCGCGCACCACGCAGGTCAACGGGTCATCCGCGACGTGGACCGGCATCTGGGTCGCCTCCGCCACCCGACGATCCAGCCCCGCCAGCAGGGCCCCACCGCCGGCCAGCACGATGCCCTGGTCCATGATGTCGGCTACCAGCTCCGGCGGCGTCTCCTCGATCGTGTCCTTGATGGCCTG
Source organism: Candidatus Limnocylindria bacterium (assembly GCA_036397375.1). Classification (GTDB taxonomy): domain Bacteria; phylum Chloroflexota; class Limnocylindria; order QHBO01; family QHBO01; genus DASTEQ01. The sequence goes on along the minus strand of DASWJA010000192.1, from coordinate 3,124 downwards.
GACGATGGCGGCCACCGACGGCTCAAGCGCCTCGCGGATCTGGTCGCTCCCGACCTCGATGCTGCGCGGGAGGCCGGTCAGCAGGTCGCGTCCCCGGAAAGTGACGGTGCGCGGGTTGGTATCCGGGTAGGCCGAGCCGACCGCGATCTTGATCTCCTCGGCGGTTCGCTCCCCCATCAGCAGGTTGTACTCGCGACGGGCGAAATTGACGATGTCCTGGTCCATCTCGTCGCCGCCGATGCGGATGGATCGGCTGACCACGATCCCGCCGAGGGAGATGACCGCCACCTCGGTGGTGCCACCGCCGATGTCGACGATGAGCGAGCCCGACGGCTCGCTCACGGGCAGGCCGGCGCCGATGGCGGCGGCCATCGGCTCTTCGATCAGGCGCGCCCAGCGCGCATGCGCGTTCAGCGTCGCGTCGCGGACGGCACGCTTCTCGACCTCCGTCACGCCGGACGGGATGCCGACCAGAACCCGGGGCCGCGGAATCCGGAAGTAGCGGTCGTGGACCTTCTCGATGAAGTACCGGATCATCTGCTCGGTCACGTCGAAGTCGCTGATCACCCCGTCGCGCAGGGGCCGGATGGCGACGATGTTGGCCGGGGTGCGGCCCACCATCCGCTTGGCTTCGGCGCCGATGGCCAGCACCCGCTTGGTCCGGGTCTCCATGGCCACTACCGACGGCTCGCTGATCACGATCCCCCGGTGCCGGACCGTGACCAGCGTGTTGGCGGTGCCCAGATCGATGCCCAGGTCATGGCTGAAGATGCCCAGCACGCCGTCGAAAATGCCCACGGATCAGGACCTACCTCGGACCACTTGGGAGGGAACGGGTCTGGCCGTCAGGGTACCCGCTCAGGTTTTTGCTGGGACAAGGTGAAGACCACGAACGGGCGGGTCGGGCTCAGCGTGAGCGTGATGACGCGTCCACGGCGTGTACGGGTGCGACCGGTGACCAGATCGGTGAACCGATATGGTCGCTTGGGATCGATCCCGACCGCCTTCAGGTTCGGGCGCAGGACCGCCCGCTCCGACCGGGTGGGGGTCACGTTAACGGCCACCCAGACCGGGCGCCGCCAGCGCCGGGGCTCCTCGCTGAGGAGGTCCACCCGTCCGACGGGCAGGGCCTTGCGGTAGAACATGGTCCGCTGGCCGCGGACCGGCTCGAACCGGAGCGTCTCGGTTCGCTGCAGGGCCCGCCACTGCCGTCGCAGCTGGTTGATGGTCCCTATCAGGGGCTTGAGGTTGCCCGGCGCGTCCCAGTCCCGGACCGTGATCTCATATTTCTCGCTGTCAGCGTATTGGTCGGTCCTGCCTACCCGCCGGTGTTCGAGCAGCTCGAACCCAGAGTAGATGCCGTACACGCCCGACATGGTCGCTGCCAGGACGAATCGGCTGACGAATACGGCCCGCCCTCGGGCCAAGTAGTGGGGGTTGATGTCGGGCGTGTTCGTGAACAGGTTGCCGCGGTAGTACTGACGCATCTCGGTACGGGTCAGCTCAGTCATGTAGTCGCGCAGCGCGTTGCGATCCGGCCGATACGTGAAGTAGGTGTAGGACTGGGTGAAGCCGGCCTTCGACAGCAGGCGCATCGGCTTGTGCGCGGTGAAAGCCTCCGACAGGAAGATGACGTCAGGATGCTGGGCCTGCACCTCGCGGATCAGCCACGCCCAGAACGCCACCGGCTTGGTGTGCGGGTTGTCGACCCGGAACATCCGTACCCCCCGCTCGATCCAGATCAGGACGATGCGACGCCAGGCCTCCCATAGCGCGGCGCGTGCCTTGGGGTCCGGGGTGTGGAAGTCGAACGCGTAGATGTCCTGGTAGCGCTTGGGTGGGTTCTCGGCGTGGCGGATGGTGCCGTCCGGGCCGCGACGGAACCACTCGGGGTGCTCGTGGACCCACGGGTGATCGGGGGAAGCCTGAACGGCGAGGTCGAGGGCCACCTCCAGGCCCAGGCGCTCGGCTGCCCGGCGAAAGTGGAGGAACGCGTCCAGGCCGCCCAACTCGGGTGCGACCGCCTCGTGCCCGCCCGCCGCCGACCCGACGGCCCAGGGGCTGCCGACATCGCCCGGCCGGGCCAGAACCGCGTCGTTTCGGCCCTTGCGGTTGGTGATACCGATGGGATGGATGGGTGGCAGGTAGATGACGTCAAACCCGAGCCGGGCCAGCTCCGGAAGGCGCCACTCGGCCTCGATCAGGGTTGTCGCCCGTCCAGGCTCCCGTCCCTGGTTGCGGGGAAAGAGCTCATACCAGGCCGCGGTCGCCGCCTGGGGACGGTCGACCACGAGCTCCAGCTCGCGGTCATAGCGGGTCGCCGCCGAACGGTCCGGGTGTCGGCCGCCGGCGGCCAGCAGGACGCGCTCCCGCGCAATCCGGGCCGCGGCCCGCGCATCTGGCGCCGTGGCCAGGCGCGCTCGAGCCTCTCGCAGGAGTGCGGCGTCTGCGGCGGCGCCCGCAGTGGCCGCGCGGCGGGCGGTCCGTTCCAGGAGGCGCTGGCCCTCGGCCAGCTCGGTGGAGATCGCGATACGAGCGCGTGCCTTGCGCACCAGGCGGTCGCTCCAGCTGGCGACCTCGTCACGCCAGGCCTCCAGCGTGTACCGATGCCATCGGTTGCGGGTGAGCCGGACTCGCCCGCTCCAGCGGTCGTGGCGGCCGGCGGTCATCCGTACCTCGCGCCACTCGGGCTCATCGTCGGCCCGGATCAGGAGCGCCGCCCCGAGCAGGTCGTGGCCATCGACGATGATGTCGGCACTGACCGTCAGCCAATCCCCGACCACTCGCTTGGCTGGATAGCGGCCGCCATCGAGCTCGGGCTCCACGCGCTCGATGACGATCGTCCGAGTGGTGCCGACCGCGTCCGGACCTGGCTCGACGGCGGATCCCAGGCGGCGAAGGCTGGATCGGGTAGTCGTCATGCGGGATCGAACCCTACCTGATCCGACCGGGTAGGCTGCTCACTCGATGACTCATTCGCATCGGCGCCATCCGACCGTGTATCGACTGGCCGTGCTGGCGGCGTTTGCCGTGCTGGTGGGCGGCTGTGTGAGCGAATCCCCAGCGCTCTCGCCGTCGATCGGCCCGGTGGCCAGCCCAGAGCCGTCGCCCTCGCCAAGCCCAA
>DASWJA010000191.1:0-4084 GCA_036397375.1 Candidatus Limnocylindria bacterium | reverse complement strand
CCGCAGGAGGCGTTCCTGGCCGTGCTCCGCATGAACGAAACGACTCCCTGATGTCCGCGCTTGGCGATTTCGGCGACTCGCTGCGCCTGGCCATCGCGATCGGGATGACCGTGTTCATGGTCGTCCTCCGCTTCGACCAGGAGCGGATCATGCGCAGCGACTACTTCCGGAGCCGATCCTGGTGGATGGGCCCCTTGAGCTACTACGGGCTGGTCCTGATCTTCACGGCGGGGATCATCATCATCCTGCCGCGCGGCATGGCCTCGTTGTTCCTGGTCGGGGGCGAGCTGGGGGACCTGCTGCCGGCCATGCTGATCTTCGCGGTGGTGGGTATCGCCAACGGCGCCGCGCTGGCCGTGGTCCGGTTCCGGGCCCTGCTCCCGCTGCCGCTGGAGATGCTCCCCAGTCGCGCCCTGGCGGCCGGCCTCAACGCCGTGGCCGAGGAGCTGCAGTTCCGCGCGGTCATCCTGGGGCTGATGCTCGTGGGAGGTCTCAACCCCGGCGTGGCGGTGGCCTTGCAGGCGGTCATCTTCGGCGCAGCGCACCGGCGGGTGTGGCGGGAGCGGGATTGGTACTTCGTGGCCGGCTCGGTGCTGCTGGGCTACGCGTGCGGCCTGGTGACGATCAATACCGGGTCGGTCATCCCGGCCATGGTCGGCCACTTTGCGGTGACGATGGGGATCTACGCCTTCGCCGGCGGCAGGCTACGGATGCAGCGCATCTGAGGGAGCGTCCCGGGCCCATCAGGCACGGATGTTCACCAAGTGGCGGATTGTTCACCAGGTGAACGTATCGGCCAGATTTCTGGCGAACCGTCCATTCGATTGCGCCCTTCGTTGGCCGTTTGGTGCGCCCGGTAGTCCATTCGGTCACGGAAAGGTCCCCGGGAGGGCTCGAGGCGCCCGCGCCGATGCCTTTCTTGGCCGATACGTTCGTGCCATGTACAAAGCCGCGCGTCCTCGCGTCCCAGGTATCGCCCTCAGGCTCGCGTTGACACTGGTCCGGCGGGGTTGGTACGATCGCTCCCGGTTCGTTAGCACTCTACCATCGAGAGTGCTAAAATCCGCCTCGATATGTCACAACGAACGCCGCAAACCGCCTCCGCGTCGCACCCGCCGGTCGATCTGACCGAGCGGCAGCGCGCTGTTCTGCGCGCGGTGGTGGAGGACTACGTCCTCACCGCGGAGCCCATCGGCTCCAAGGCGCTCGTTCGCCGATACGGGCTTGACGTCAGCCCGGCCACCATTCGCAGCGCCATGGCCGACCTCGAGGCGCTGGGCCTGCTGAGCCATCCGCACACCTCGGCCGGTCGCGTCCCCTCCGACCTGGGGTACCGCTACTACGTCGAGGCCCTGATGCGCGAGTCGGAGCTGGACCACGCCGACGCGCTCACCATTCGCCACCAGTTCAGCCAGGTGCAGCTCACCTCTAACGACTGGCTGCGCCTCGCCGCCTCGACCCTGGCCGCGTCCACCCATTCCGCGGCGGTCGTCACCCCCGCCCGTGCCCGACGCGCGAAGTTCGCACATCTGCAGCTCGTCGAGCTGCCCGACCACGCTCGGATGGCGGTCGTGGTCCTCGCTGACGGGACCGTCGTTCAGCGCCACCTCGACCCGGCCACACTGGCCCGGGCCGCGGGCGCGCCGGCTACCCAGGCCGATCTCGACGCCGCCGCCGCGGAGCTGAACGCCGAGCTGGCAGGGCTCACCGCTCCCCAGGCTCGCCGCCGCGCCCGCAAGCTCACCCCACTCGCCGCCCACGTGGCCGCCGCCATGGCAGACCTGCTGGAGGAAGCGGACGAGACCGCCATCGAGGATGTCTACACCGACGGCCTGAGCTATGTCCTCGAGCAGCCCGAGTTCGCTGGCGGCCACGCCCTGCGCCCCGTCCTCGAGATGCTCCAACGGGTGGACTTCCTGGAGCAGCTGCTCCCCGTGGTCACCCGACGGGGCGGCGTCCACGTGATCATCGGCCGCGAGAACCCCAACGACGCCATGCGCGAGGTGAGCCTCGTCTTCGCCCCGTACGGAACGCCGGACCGCGCCCTGGGCCTGCTCGGCGTGCTGGGCCCGACCCGGATGGCCTATCCCCGCGCCATCCCGACCGTGCGCTTCGTGTCCAGCGTGCTGAACGAGCTCATCGACAGCCACACCGGGTGGACCCATGACTGAATCGACCAAGTCCGCCAAGCCGATCAACGGCGACCCGCGTCCCAAGACCCGGGCCGAGGAACGGGCGGAGGCCATCTCCACTCCGTCGCGCAGCGAGCTGCTCGAGCAGCTCCAGGAGGCCGAACGCGCCCTGGCCGCGACTCGCCAGCGGGCCGATGAGAACCTGAACAACTGGCAGCGTGCGGCCGCCGACCTGTCGAACTTCCGGCGCCGGACCGAGGAGGAACGGGCGGCCACGGGCCTGTTCGCCAACGCCATCCTCCTGGCGCGCCTGCTGAGCGTGCTCGACGACTTCGATCGCGCCCTGGACACCGTCCCGCCCGATACCCACGACGCGTGGGTCGAGGGCATCCGGCTGGTCCAGCGCAAGCTGCACGGCCTGCTCGAGAGCGAGGGCGTGACGCCCATCGAGGCCGTCGGCAAGCCATTCGACCCCAACCTGCACGAGGCCGTCGTCCACGAGGACACGACCGCGTACCCCGATAACACCGTCATCGACGAGGTCCAGCGCGGCTACCTGCTCCACGAGCGGGTCCTGCGCCCGGCCCTCGTGCGCGTCGCCAACAACCCAGCCCACCCGGCTGAGCCAACCACACTCAGAGAATAGGAACCGAACACATGGGAAAGATCATCGGTATCGACCTGGGCACCACCAACAGCGTGGTGGCCGTCATGGAGGGCGGAGAGCCCACCGTCATCACCAGCGCCGAGGGCTCGCGCATCACCCCCTCGGTCGTCGGCTTCGCGAAGTCCGGCGAGCGGCTGGTGGGCCAGGTCGCCAAGCGCCAGGCCATCACCAACCCGGAGAACACCGTGTTCTCGATCAAGCGCTTCATGGGCCGCCGCTGGGACGACCCCGAGGTGCAGCGCTCGAAGGACCTGGTGCCCTACACCGTCGAGAAGGACCCGAAGTCGGATGGGGTCACGGTCACGCTGGCCAACGGGAAGAGCTACACCCCGCCCGAGATCAGCGCCATGATCCTCCAGAAGCTGAAGTCCGATGCCGAGGCCTACCTGGGCGAGAAGGTGACCGAGGCGGTCATCACCGTGCCGGCCTATTTCGATGATACGCAGCGCCAGGCGACCAAGGACGCGGGTCGGATCGCGGGCCTGGACGTCAAGCGCATCGTCAACGAGCCGACGGCCTCTGCCCTGGCTTACGGCCTGGACAAGGACAAGGAGGAGAAGATCGCCGTCTTCGACCTGGGCGGCGGGACGTTCGACATCTCCACCCTCGAGCTGTCCGAGGGCGTGTTCGAGGTCCGCTCCACGAATGGCGACACCCACCTGGGTGGCGACGACTTCGACCAGCGGGTCATCGAGTGGCTGACGGCCGAATTCAAGAAGGAGCAGGGGATCGATCTGGCCAAGGACCGGATCGCCCTGCAACGCCTTAAGGAGGCGGCTGAGAAGGCGAAGATCGAGCTGTCGACCACGACCTCGACCGAGGTCAACCTGCCCTTCATCAGCGCCGATGCCTCGGGCCCCAAGCACCTGGTCATGACCCTGACCCGGGCCAAGCTCGAGGACCTGGTGGCGGACCTGGTGGCACGCACCGAAGGCCCTGTTCGTCAAGCCCTGACCGATGCCGGGATCAAGCCGTCAGAGATCGACGAGGTCATCCTGGTCGGCGGCCAGACCCGCATGCCGGCCGTGGTCGAGGCGGTCAAGAAGATGTTCGCCGGTCGCGAGCCGCACAAGGGGGTCAACCCCGATGAGGTGGTCGCGGTGGGCGCCGCCATCCAGGCCGGGGTCCTGGGCGGCGAGGTCAAGGACGTCCTCCTGCTGGACGTCACCCCGCTGTCGCTGGGGATCGAGACCCTGGGCGGCGTGGCGACCAAGATGATCAACCGCAATACGACCATCCCCACCTCGCACACCCAGATCTTCTCGACCGCGTCGGACAACCAGCC
>DASWJA010000190.1:0-3499 GCA_036397375.1 Candidatus Limnocylindria bacterium | reverse complement strand
GGAAGTGGACCCGATGTCGAGACTGCCCCGAGGACTCGCCCTGATCGCCGCCGGCCTCCTGATCGTTTCCGCCTGCACCGCGAGCGATGCAGCCTGCGCCGCCGAGTCGGTGACCCTGGAGGCCACCGTGACCGACGAGGCTATGGGCCCCTCGGCGCTGGCGGTGTGCCGCGGCCAGGAGGTGACCCTGGAGCTGCACAGCCAGACGGACGGGGTGTTCCACCTGCACGGATATGACGAGGAGGTGCCGGCAACGAGCCTGACACCGGGCCAGACCACTGCTCTAGTGTTCACAGCCGACGTGGCCGGCCAGTTCATCATCGAGCTCCATGCGCACTCGGGCCAAGGCGAAGCCGAGATTGGGGTCCTGACTGTCAATGAGCCGTAGGCGGGGTCGACGGAGTCGACGGCCGCTGGCTGCGCTGGCCGCCCTGGGCGCCGCGCTCACGCCGACCGCCGTCGCCGCCCACGCCCTCGGCTCGTCGTTCCCGCTTCCGGTCCCGCTCTGGCTGTACCTCGCCGGGGCAGCCATCGCGGTGGCCGCCTCGTTCATCGTGTCGGTGGTGGTGATCAAGCCGCCGGCAGATCCCCCACGCTACCCCGTGCGACCGGTGTCGGACCGCGTGGCCCGTGCTGGCGGCATTGGCCTTCGCGTCATCGGCCTGGTGTGGTGGTACGGCGCCATCGCCGCCGGCTGGCTGATCGGCGGCATCACGTTCCTGCCGGCAGTCCTGTTCTGGATCGGGATCTGGGTCGGCGTGCCCATGCTCGCCGCCATCCTGGGCAACCCGTGGCCCGCGTTGAGCCCGTTCCGCACCACGTACGACCTGCTGGATGGCCTTGTGCAACGGGCGACCGGCGGGCGGCGCCTGGACCTGGGTCTGTCGCTTCCGCGCCTGGGGCGGGGACCGGCGGTCATCGTTCTGTTCATCTTCCTGATCCTGGAGCTGGTCTGGCCGGACCGGCTCAACCCCATCCCCCTGGCCACGCTGCTGACGGCCTACACGGGCCTGACGCTGGCCGGCATGATGGTGTTCGGCAACGTGGCGTGGCTCCGCTCGTTCGAGCTGTTCGAGATCCTGAATGGCTGGTTCGGGCGGGTCGGACCATTCGGCCGCCGGACCCGAAGGACGCAGCTGTGCGCCGACTGCAGCGAGACCTGCAACCCTGGCCATTGCGTCGACTGTGCCGAATGCGTGGCCGCAGGCGAAAGAGGCGACCAGCGCGTGGAGCTGCGCTGGTGGTTCACCGGCCTGACCGAGACCGCGCGCGCCGGCTGGGGTGACGCGGCCTTCATCCTCCTTGCCCTGGCGGGAGTCACCTTCGACGGTCTCCAGGAAACATCTCTTGGCGGAGGCGTCCTGACCATCCTCTTTCCCCCGCTGGCCGAGGCGTTCAGCCCGCTCGCCGCGAGCTACCTCGCCCCGACCGCGATGCTGGCCGGTGTCTTCGGGGTCTTCATGCTGGCATTCGCCGTCGCCGCCTGGCTCACACGTCTGATCGGCGAGGCCGCGGGAGGCGGCGAGGCGCGGATTTCGCTGGGCCGCGTGGCCGGCACCTACGCTCCAACACTGCTGCCGATTGCCGCCGGTTACCTGGTGGCCCACTACCTGACGCTGGTGATCCAGGGCGCGGCCTGGCTCCCGCTCCTGCTGATCGACCCGCTGGCCTTGACGCCCCTGCTCGATTTCATTCCGACCGCGTTCATCTGGTACCTGTCGGTTGGCGCCATCGTGGGCGGCCACATCGCGGCCGTGGTGCTGGCCCACCGCCTCGCCCTGCGGGACCAGGCATGGCGTCCGATCCTGGCCGGATTGCCGCTGGTGGTGCTGATGATCGGCTACACCGTCCTGTCGCTCTGGATCATCGCCCAGCCCATCGTGATCGAGCCGGCGTAGCGCCATGGAGCTCAGCCTGGCGCTGGCCTTTGCCGCCGGGATCGTCTCGTTCCTGACACCGTGCGTGCTGGCCCTGGTGCCGGTCTACCTTGCCTTCCTGGCCGAGGCTGCGGTGAGCGCACCAGCGCCAGGCGCCGGCGGTGCCGCGGTAGTCCGTAGCCCGGCCGTCGGATCAGGCTCGGTCCTCTTGCACGCACTGCTGTTTACGCTCGGCTTCAGCGCCGTGTTCGTCTTACTGGGCGTGTCGGCAGGCCTGCTGGGAGCGACGCTCTTCCGCGACCCGCTGGTCCGCCAGCTGGTCGGAGTCGTGATCGTCGTCATCGGCATCCTCATGACCGGGGCGTTGGGCCCCATCCTGGATCGCATCCCGGGAGGTGTCCCCACCGTCGAGCTGCCCGCGGGCCGGGCGGCCCGGGCCCTAGGATTGGGATCGCTCGTGGCGGTGGGCTGGACCCCGTGCATCGGGCCGGTGCTCGGCGCGATCCTGGCCATGGGCGCGTCCACCCAGGACGTGGCGGCGGCGACCGTCCTGCTGACGGCCTACGCCGCCGGGCTGGCGGTCCCGTTCCTGGTCGCTGCCGCCTTCCTGCCGCGCATTCTCCCCGCGCTCCGCTGGCTACGCTCCCATGAGCGCCCGATCCGGGTCGTGGCCGGGCTGGCGGTGGTCGGGATCGGAGTCCTCGTGTACTTCGATGCCTTCACCCGGCTGGCAGGTCTGTTCCGCGGGCTGTTCCTCTAGCCCGGCTAGCCGTCGACAGGCGGGGCAAACAGGTACCGATACAGGAGCGCCACCACCACGGCGCCCAGGAACGGCCCAATCCACCACACGTACCAGGTGTCGAACGCTCCGGCTGCGACGGCCGGGCCGAACCAGCGGGCGGGATTCATGGCCGCACCGGTCAGCGTGCCACCCAACAAGATGTCGGCCGCGACCGCCAGGCCGATCGCCAGACCCCCGACCTTGGGTCCGCGGGGATCGACGGCGGTGCCGAACACCGCCAGCAGCAAGACCGCGGTCATGACCGCCTCGAGCGCGATTCCCGTCACCACGTCTACACCCTGTCCCAGGGCCGGCACGGCCGGGCCGACATCGGCGAATATCCAGGCCAGCCCGAACCCGGCCGCCGCCGCGCCCAGCAGCTGCGCGACCACGTAGGCCGCGCCCTTGGCGGCATCGATCTTGCCGGCCACCCACAGACCCAGGGTCACCGCCGGATTGAAGTGGCCACCCGACACGGCACCCAGCGCGGAGACCAGCACGGCCAGGACGACGCCGTGGGCCAGCGCGACCACCAGGAGGGCGGCAGCCGGGTCACCGGTCACGACCAGCGCGGCGCCGGCCGCGATGAAGAAGAACAGGAACGTCCCGATCGCCTCGGCGACCAGTGCGGGTGCCCAGTCTCGCATCAGGTCCTCTCTCTCCGGGCCGCCGCCTTCGGCTGCAGAAGGCTCACCCGATCGCGCATCCTACCCGACGTGCCGCCGGTCATCTGGCTCCTGCTGGCCATCGGAACCGAGGTTGTGGCGACCAGTGCCCTGAAGGCATCCGACGGCTTCAGTCGACTGGTGCCGTCGATGGTCGTGGTTGCCGGATACGCCGC
>DASWJA010000189.1:0-5859 GCA_036397375.1 Candidatus Limnocylindria bacterium | reverse complement strand
ACGCGGAGTTGCTGCCTCAGACTTTCGTCCATTGGGCAAAATTCCCGACTGCTGCCTCCCGTAGGAGTCTGGGCCGTTCTCAGTCCCAGTCTGGCTGATCATCCTCTCAGACCAGCTACCGATCGTCGCCTTGGTGAGCCGTTACCTCGCCAACTAGCTAATCGGACGCAGGCCCCTCCGGAAGCGCCTTTCGGCTTTGGACGGCGATCTGATTCGCCGACCACATGCGGTATTAGCCACCCTTTCGGGCAGTTATTCCCCACTTCCGGGTAGGTCACCTACGCGTTACTCAGCCGTTCGCCACTAGGTTGATCGAGCAAGCCCGATCAACCCCGTGCGACTTGCATGTCTCATGCACCCCGCCAGCGTTTGTCCTGAGCCAGGATCAAACTCTCCGAACAAAAAACCAGTGGTCTCGCCTTGCGGCTGCTCCACCGGTAAAGGGTCCAGACGTTGGTCCCGCTGACTCGTGTGGGTTCCTGTCACTCTTCAGCTGATAAGGCAACGCCACCGATTGGATCGGCTTCGTTCGATTCGAGGCCTCCTTGGGAGAAACCCCGGTGTCCGCGCTGCGCGACACGATGTCGCCGTTCACGGGCCACCTGCCGGTGGTCTACCGGCGACTGGTGAGTCTACGGGTGACCCTCAGGACTGTCAACCACGGACCGCTGGGTCGGATCCATCTCGCGACGGCCCTGGAGCGAGCGGATGAGGGTGACGTCATCGGCGTACTCGATGTCACCGCCGACCGGCACGCCGCGCGCGATGCGGGTCACCGCCGGCACCGACGTCCCGATCAGGTCGGCCAGATACATGGCGGTCGCCTCTCCCTCCAGGGTGGGATTGGTGGCCAGGATGACCTCGGCCAGTCCCCCGCCGGCGGCGCGCACCAGCAGCTCGCGGGCCTTGATGCGCTCCGGACCGATGCCGTCGATGGGGCTGATGGCGCCGTGCAGCACGTGGTAACGGCCGTGGAACTCACGCGTGCGCTCGATGGCCAGCACGTCCAGTGGCTCCTCGACCACGCAGATCCGGGTCGCGTCGCGCCGGGGGTCGGCGCAGATGGCGCACGGGTCGACGTCGACCTCGGTGATGTTCCAGCACTCCGAGCAGTAGGCGACCTGCTCCTTGACGGCGACCAGCGCCTCCGCCAGAGCCCGCGCCTCGTCAGCCGGACTGCGAAGAACGTGATAGGTGAGCCGCTGGGCGGTCTTGGGCCCGACCCCGGGCAGCCGGTTGAAGGCCTCGATCAAGCGCGCGACAGGGGCGATCAGGCCAGCCATGGACCGATGTCGGTTCGGTTCAGCGCAGGCCGGGCAGGCCGGGCAGGCCGGGCAGGCCGGGCAGCCCAAGGCCGCCGGAGATGGCCGCCATCTTCTCCTCGGCCAGGCGCTTGCTCTGGGCCAGCGCGTCGGTGACCGCGGCAAAGACCAGGTCCTGGAGAAGCTCGACGTCGGACGCGTCCACGGTGGCGGGGTCGATCTCGACGGCTCGCAGCTCCTGGGCGCCGGTCATCACGACCCGGACCGCTCCCCCGCCGACGGTGGCCTCGACCGTCGCGTCGCGCAGCTCCTGCTGGACGCGGGCCATGTTGGCCTGCATCTCCTGGGCCATGCGGGTCAGCTGACCGATGTTCACCGCGTCAGCGAACCTCGGGCGCGTCCACCAACTGGCCGCCGGTGATCTCCAAGGTGCGCTGGAGGAGGGCCGCGGCCTCCGGGCTCTCGTTTGGCGAAATGGCCTGCTCGACGGTCAGCGGCTCGAGGTCGACCGAGGCCGCCACGGCCTCCACCGACCAGGCGCCGCCGAACATGTCGCCCAGCAGGTCTTCGATGGATCGTGCCCGGCCCGCGATCAGGCCGCGCATGAACTCGCGGCCCTCGGGAAAGGCGAGGGTGAGCCGAACGCCGTCCAGCTCGTAGGGCCGGCACTCCTTGATGAGCGGCTTGACGACGGGGTGGGCGCGCTCGACCACCTCGCCCCACCGCGAGCGGACCTCGGCCAGGGTGGGGCGCACACCGTTGGGCGCCGGGAGAGGGGCCGAGTTGGCGCCCTTGCCCTCGGTCGGTAGCGGGGCTGGAGCCGGGTCGGCGGGAGCGAGTTGAGCGGGCGGTGTCGCCGCAGCCGGCGGAGCGGGCCTCGGGTTCCCCGTCGCGGGCCGCGAGGTCGCCGGCGCTGGGGCTGGTACTCGCGCGGGGACCGCCACCGCGGCGGCAAGGGGTTGGGTGGCAGAGTCGATGGCCAGCAACTCCAGCTGGAGCCGAGCCCGGCCGTCGCGGGCGCCGGTGGTGCCGGCCTCGGACGCGGTGCGCAGGATGGTCGCCAGGCGACGAGCGAGGGCCGGGTCGGTCGGCGCGGCCAGCAGGCGCCGGCGCCCCTCCCCCTCGAGCTGTTGCGCGACCTGGCCCAGGTCACGGCCCGCATCGGACAGGTCGGCGATCCGCTGCAGCGCGCCGGGAGCTTCGCCGCTCACCAAGACGTCGAGCAGCCCGGCGATGGCCTCCTCATCGGCCAGCCCGACGGCGTCCCGAACCGAGTCCACCGCCACCCGATCTCCGGCATAGGACATGACCTGGTCGAGCAGCGACTCGGCGTCGCGCATCCCCCCATCGGCGAGTCGGGCGATGAGGTCCAGGGCGGCCGGATCGGCCTGCACGCCCTCCGCGCTGGTGATACGAGTCAGCTTGGCGGCAATGACATCGGTCGCCAGCCGGCGGAAATCGTAGCGCTGGGTGCGGCTGATGATGGTGGGCGGCACCCGGTGGGTATCGGTCGTGGCCAGGATGAAGACGACGTGGTCCGGCGGCTCCTCGATCAGCTTGAGCAGCGCGTTGAACGCGTGCGGGCTGAGCATGTGGACCTCGTCGATGATGTACACCCGGCGGCGCAGGTCCGATGGCGCGGTCATGGCCCGCATGACCAGGTCGCGGGCGTCCTCCACCAGGCCGTGGGAAGCGGCATCGATCTCGATCACGTCCAGCGCGCGTCCGTCGCGGATGGCCACGCAGGCGGCGCACCGATCGCAGGGCTCGCCGTCGTCACCGCGTTCGAGGCAGTTGATGGCCTTGGCCAGGATTCGGGCCGTCGAGGTCTTGCCCGTGCCGCGAGGGCCGACGAAGAGGTACGCGTGCACGATCCGATCGGTGGCCACCGCCCGGCGCAGGGTGTTGACGATGGGGTCCTGGCCGACCAGCTCGGCGAAGCGCTGGGCCCGCCAGCGGCGGTACAGCGCGCGTCGCGGACCGGGAACGGGAGTGTCCAAATCGAGGTTGGGATCGGCTGGCACAGCGGTTTCTGGGCCCTTCAGCATGACCCGCTAACCCTACACCGAGCCGCGGGAAGGGGATTCGGCCGTGCGCCCGGCATCGAGCGTCGCTCCCCGCATTCGCGCCGGAACCCGGCTCCAGCCAGGTCGTCCCACTGCCGCCGACGGGGACCGCTTACCGCTGCTTCCTTCCGGACCTGACGGGGTTCACGGGCCGCCGCTGCGTGGGACCCGACTCTCAACGTCGGGCGCCGTCGTGGGAGGCGGAGGTCGACGACCTCAGCCGGGATGTCAGCCCCGCTGAAGCGGATTGCGGGTGACAGGGCACCGCTAGTTCCCCGCCTAAGCACGGCCGGGCCGGATGGTACGGGGGCGCGGTCGGTCGGTCAACGGTGCGGCGCCCCATTCACTCCTCGTCCGGAAGCATTGATTCCCCGAATCCATGCTCTATGGCCGTCCGGATCTGCGCGGCGACGGCATCCAGCTCGGATCGCGTGGGCGCAAGTTCGCGCCACGCTGCCGCGTCGACGATGAAACCGTCCCCCTCATGACGGGGCACCACGTGGATGTGCGCGTGCGGGACGTCCTGGTTCGCTGCTTCACCATCAGCGACGAGGAGGTTGATGCCGTCCGCTCTGATGTCGTTGGAAGAACGAAGGGCGCGCGCGAGTCGCCGCGCCACGGCGAACAGGCGGTCGGCCGTGGCCTCAGGCAGGTCGTGGGTATGCATCACGTGCTCGTTCGGTATTACGAGGACGTGGCCGGGGTTTATCGGCCGGATGTCGAGGAAGGCGCTTACGACGCCGTCGCCATAGACGACGCTGGCCGCGGTGGAGCCAGCCACGATTCCGCAGAAGATGCAGTCCGTCATCGGTCAGGGTGGCGGAGAGGGGGGGATTCGAACCCCCGACGGGTTGCCCCGAACCGCATTTCCAATGCGGCGCCATAGGCCTCTAGGCGACCTCTCCCCGAGGTGGCGGCGGAGGATCGGGTGGCGGAGAGGGTGGGATTCGAACCCACGGTGCTCATCGCACACCGCTTTTCGAGAGCGGCACCATCAACCACTCGGACACCTCTCCGGCGGGCGAGTCTAGCAGAGGGGTGTGCTCAGGCCGGCAGCGCCGCCTCGTCGTTCAGCCGCCGAGCTTCCGCCTCCCGCACGCCCGAGATCACGGCAATCTGGTGCGGCAGGACCGGGCTCCGAGCCAGGTCCAGGACCGATCCCGCGCAGCCGCGTTCCGGGTCCCGGACGGCGAACACGAGGACCTCGACGCGGGCCTCCACCAGGGCGCCCACGCACATGGCGCATGGCTCGTGGGTGGCGAAGATGGTCACCTCGCTCAGGCGGTGGCCCTCGAGCTTGCCGGCCGCAGCCTGGACGGCACGCAGCACGGCATGGGCAGTGGGATCGTGGGTCTGCTGGCGGCGGTCGTGCTCCCGGCCGATCATGGCGTCGTCAAGGACGGCCACCGCACCGCTGGGGCTCTCGCCCTCTTCAGCTCCCCGGCGCGCTTCGGCGATCGCCTCGGCCATGAACAGCTCGTAGTTCACCGGACGCCGAGTCTAGCAGGCCGGTCTGCCCCACCCTGCCGTATCCTCTGGCGGTGGGCTGGTCCCGACTCGATACCCTCCTGCTCGGGACGCTCGCCGCCGCCGCCGCCGCCCTGCGGCTGCCCGGCCTGGACCATCCGCCGGGCTTCGTGTTCGACGAGATCTTCTACGCCCAGAACGCATGCCTGCTAGTGGCCGGGCCTGGCGTATGCGGGCTCGCCGAGCCACTCAGTAACGCCCATCCCCCGCTGGGCCAGTGGCTCATCGCCAGTGGGATTGTGGTTTTCGGTTACACCGAGGTCGGTTGGCGCATTGCGGCGGCCCTGGCCGGGATCGTGAGCGTGGCTGTGCTGTACGTCCTCGCCCGCCGGCTGCTGACTCCGGTGGGGGGAACGGCCGCGGCCATCGGGGCGGCGGCGGCGGCGGGGCTGCTGGCGCTGGACTTCCTCCAGCTGGTGCATTCGCGGGTCGCCATGCTCGACGTCTTCCTGGCGCTGTTCATCGTGGCGGCGATGCTGTTCGTGGTGCTGGACCGAGATCGGCACCGTGACAAGCCCTCCTCTGGTCTGGCCCGATTGGCGCTCGGGCGGCCGTGGCGCCTGGCCGCTGGTTTGGCGCTGGGCGCCGCCGTGGCGGTCAAGTGGAGTGGCGCGTTTGCCGCCCTCGTGGTGGTGGGGTTTGTGGTGGCCAGTGAAATCGCGGCGCGGCGAGATGGCCGGAGCCTGGGCGTCGCGACGCGGGTGGCGTTTCGCGAGGAGGGTTTGCGGACGGCGATCCTGCTGGGGCTGGTGCCCGTGGCGGTGTACACGGCCAGCTACCTCGGAGTCCAGCCCGGGACGCTCATCGGTCTCCCGTGGCAGGAGGGAACGTTCTGGCACGCTGTAGCGCGCCATCAGCTGGCTCTGGCCCGCTTCTATGTCGGGCTGGAGGGGCACCATCCGTACGAGTCACCCGCCTGGTCATGGCTGCTCCTGAAACGCCCGGTCGCGTATTGGTTCGAAGCCGACGGGGTCTACCGCGAGGTCATGGCGCTGGGCAACCCC
>DASWJA010000188.1:0-10437 GCA_036397375.1 Candidatus Limnocylindria bacterium | reverse complement strand
GCGGTCGCCGCCGCGGGGCGGTCGACCACGAGCTCCAGCTCGCGGTCATAGCGGGTCGCCGCCGAACGGTCCGGGTGTCGCGCGCCGGCGGCCAGCAGGACGCGCTCCCGCGCAATCCGGGCCGCGGCCCGCGCATCTGGCGCCGTGGCCAGGCGCGCTCGAGCCTCTCGCAGGAGCGCCGCGTCTGCGACGGCGCCCGCAGCGGCCGCGCGGCGGGCGGTCCGTTCCAGGAGGCGCTGACCCTCGGCCAGCTCGGCGCCGATCGCCAGACGAGCCCGTGCCTTGCGCACCAGGCGGTCGCTCCAGCTGGCGACCTCGTCACGCCAAGCTTCCAGTGTGTACCGATGCCATCGGTTGCGGGTAAGCCGGACTCGCCCGCTCCAGCGGTCGTGACGGCCGGCGGTCATCCGGACCTCGCGCCAGTCGGGCTCATCGTCGGCCCGGATCAGGAGCGCCGCTCCGAGCAGGTCGTGGCCGTCGACGATGATGTCGGCGCTGACCGTCAGCCAATCCCCGACCACCCGCTTGGCCGGATAGCGGCCGTCGTCGAGTTCGGGCTCCACCCGCTCGATGACGATCGTCCGGGCGGTGCCCACCGCGTCGGGACCCGGCTCGACGGCGGATCCCAGGCGGCGAAGGCTGGATCGGGTGGTCGTCATGCGGGATCGAACCCTACCCCATCCGAGCGGGTAGGCTGTTCGCTCGATGACTCCTCCGTCCCGGCGCCGTCCGACTCCTCGCCGACTGGCCGTCGCGGCGGTGCTGGCCCTGCTGGCGACCGCCTGCGGGACCCAATCACCGACCGCCTCGCCGTCGTCAGGCCCGACGGTCACCGAGCCGTCACCCGCGCCGAGCCCAACTCCGGAGCCCACCCCGCCACCCCTCCGTTCCGGCCCGGATAGGCTGGGCCTCGAACTCGTCACCGGCACGTTCACGCTCCCGACCGGGGTGACGAACGCCGGGGACGGATCGCGGCGCCTGTTCGTGGTGGAGCGTGGCGGGCGCATCTGGATCGTGAACCGCGACGGGACCGTGGCACCGATGCCCTTCCTGGACATCGCCTCGCGCATCGTGTCCAGCGGTGAGCAAGGCCTTCTCGGCCTTGCCTTCCACCCGCGATACGCGGAGACCGGCCGCTTCTTCGTCGCCTACACGCGCCAACCGGACGGTGCCGACGTGGTAGCCGAGTACCGCGTGTCATCGGCAGCCGATACCGCGGACCCGGCTTCCGAGCGCATCCTGCTGGCCATCCCCGACCCTGCGGCCAACCACAATGGCGGCGCGCTCGTTTTCGGCCCTGACCGCCTCCTGTACATCGCCCTCGGCGATGGCGGGGGGCAGAACGACCAGTTCGGCAACGCCCAGAACCTGAACAGCCTGCTGGGCAAGATCCTCCGCATCGACGTCAATGCGCCTCGTTCCTCGGGTCGCGTATACGCCATCCCCGCCGACAACCCGTTCGCCAGTGGCGGCGGGGCGCCCGAGATCTGGGCCATCGGGATGCGGAACCCGTGGCGCATCAGCTTCGACCGCGCGTGGCACGACCTGTACATCGGCGACGTCGGAGGAGGGAACTGGGAGGAGATCGACCGCCAGCCAGCCGAGGCGGCGGGTGGCCTGAACTACGGCTGGCCGATCATGGAAGGGCGCCATTGCCTGGCCGGGAGCTGCACGATGACCGGCTACGTGCAACCTATCGCGGAGTACAGCCATGACCTGGGGTGCTCGGTGATCGGCGGCTACGTGTACCGCGGTGCCGTCCAACCCGAGCTCCAGGGTGTCTACGTCTTTGGCGACTGGTGCAGCGGGCGGATCTTCACCCTGGACGTCGACGGGGAGACGATAACCCCCAAGACGGTGCTGGAGAGCGGCCTCCAGGTGAGCTCGTTCGGCGAGGACGAGGCGGGTGAGATCTACCTGGTCGACTTTGCCGGCGGCGGGCTGTATCGGATCGTGGTTCCCGGCTGACCGCCGCGCACCGATGCCGGCGCTACAGCGCGCCGGCGGCCCGCAGGCTGACCCAGCGGTCGTGCCCGATGACCAGGTGATCGAGGAGCTCGATGTCCAGCAGCCGTCCGGCGTCCGCTAGGTCGGCCGTGATCCGCAGGTCGTCACCCGACGGAGACGGGTCCCCCGACGGGTGGTTATGCGCCACGATCACGGCCGCCGCCTGGCGGCGGATTGCTTCGCGGTAGACCTCGCCGATGCGGACCGGCGAACCGGCGAGGTTGCCGACGTAGACCGTGGCCCGGCCCAGCACCACGTTGCGGGTATTGAGCAGGCACACCAGCAGCTCCTCGCGATCCAGATGCCCCATCTCGGGGAGCAATCGCTCCGCAACGTCGGCGGGCGTGCGGACCCGCCAGCCCTGGGTCGGCCACCGCGCGACGGCCCGTCGGCCCAGCTCGAACGCCGCCACCACGCATCCCGCTCGATGCTGGCCGATTCCCGGCTCACGCGACAGCTCCGTGGCGTGCAGGTGCGGCAGCCGATCCAGCCCGTGGCGGTCGAGCAGGCCACGGGCCGTGGAAAGGGCGTTCGGCCCGCCAAGCACCCGGGCCAGCAACTCGTCATCTCCCACGGCCGAGGTCACGCCACGCAGGGTCGCCCCGGGCAGTGCGCGGCGACTTACCAGCGAGTTGCCGGTGGTGCCGGGTCATACTCCGGCCACGAACAGGACGGCCAGCGACAGGCAGTTGTAGGTGACGTGCATCCCGATGACCAGCGGCAGGCTGCGCGTGCTCACGTAGACAAGGGCGAGGATGACGCCCAACAGGAAGATGACCGGCAGGACCAGCCACGTCCCGCCGGACACGTGCGCCACGCCGAACAGCACGGCTGACCCAACGACCGCGGCCCGGGTCCCGTGCTCGCGTTCCCAGGCGTTGACCGCAACCCAGCGGAAGAAGAGCTCCTCGGCCACCGGGGTCAGGATCCCGATGATCCCGATTGCGACCAGCGGCGGCAGGATGGACGCAAAGTCGACAACCAGCTGGCTGTCCACCGGCTCCTCCCCGGTGACCTGTCTCACGACCCACGCGAGGACCGCGGTCAACGCCGCGGCCAGCACCCAGGCGACGGCGCCGAGGGCCAAGCCTCGGCCCAGGTTGCGGGCGGTCCTCGGGCCGTCACCCAACCGCACGCCCGCCAAAGCGCGCGTGCGAAGGACGAAGAGGGCGGCGACCACCCCGTAGACCAGCGGGGTGACCAGCAGGAGGGCGGTAACGGCCACTGGACCCGGATCCAACACGTCCTGCCCCGCGGCATACGCGGCCAGCAGGGGGATCAGCGACAGGAGGTTGGAGGCCGCCACCGCCAGGAAGAACATGAGAATGATGCTCGGCCCGCGGTAGCGCTCGGCCGGGAGGTGGCGCCGGGCCCAGACCCCCCGCAGGGCAAGCCAACCGAGTCCGCCCAGCAACCCAGCCGCACCCCCCGTGGTGAGGACCCCCAGCAAGAGCCAGTCGCGCGCCGTAGCGCCCAGGCTCGCGGCGTAGAAGAGCAAGGCCGCCCCGGCCAGGACCACGATCAAGCCCAGCCCGGCGACGACCCACGCGGGCCAGGCGGGGGGCAGCCGGACCGGCGGTCCGGCGAACGGCGACTGAGCTACGGGCGGCTCAGCGACGGGCGGCTCAGCGACGGGCGACTCAGCCGCCGATGGGACGTTGGCCCCCTCGTTGACCGAGTCGGTCAGGGGTTGGGTGCCGCCTGGGGTACAGCGCCCTTCTCAGGTCCGTAGTCCGCCGCGCGCTCATCAGTCGCCATCGCCGCCGCTCGGGCACGCGCGGGCGCCGGACGGGCGCGAGTCGGCAGCTCCGTCCCGCAGAAGGCGCAAATCGACCAGGCCGGTTCGGTCAGCCGCTGACAGGCCGGACAGATCCGGTGGAGCCGCGTGCGACAGCTGGGGCACACGATCCAGTCCTCGGCGACCCGGGCGCGACACGTGGGGCAGCTCCGGTGCTTCTCCATCTCCGCCAGCAGGGACTCCTCGGCCAGCGAACGCTCGTATACCTCGGCCATCGTCTCGCGGGGCCGGATGATGATGTACATCAGCCACGCGAACAGGAATACGAGCGGGGTGAAGAAGATGATCAGGGCCGAGGCGAAGTAGGGCAGGATCGGATTCTCGGTCCGCGCCTGCATGTCGCGGAAGGCCCAGTACGCCGTGCCCAGCCAGAGCATCACCACATAGATGACGATCAGGGTTGCTGCCAGCTGGACGACCGGGTTGCTGGTGAAGTCGCTCCAGATCTGGCCGGGGTCCGGCAGACCTTCCATTCGCCGATGCCTCACTCCTGGGGGGACGCGGTGCGCGGCGCACCGCACCTGGGCGCACCAAAACGCGCGGGTCATCCTAGCAGATGACCATCGGCGTCCCTCCGGCGACCATCGGCCCGCCGGAAGTCCGGGGCAGGTACTGCGCCAGACCGCACCTGCGCCGCGAATGGCATTGTCGGTCGCACATCTCCCGCACCACCTGACGATCAGGTGATGGCCGTTTGGGGCACGGACCCCGATGCTTCTGCCCGACCCACCATCTGGAGGAAGGCTTGCTCGGACTCCTGCGGCTGATCGGCTTTTTGTACCCCGCACTGGCCGCGGTCTGCCTGACTCTGCTGGGCGTGATGCTGGTGCACGAACCGCCCGAGACGCGAGGCTTCATGATCGGCCTGGTGGGGCTGGCCATCGGCGTCGGCGCCACGGCAATGGCCCTCACGACGTGGGGCTATTTCGGACTCCGACTGACGCGCCTGGCCAAGGATCTCGAACGGACGGTCGACGAGGGCACGCCCATCGTCCTGCGCGAGTCGGGTGTCCCCGCCGAGCGCCGCCTGGCTCGCGCGTTCAACCGGGCGGCCGGCACGTTCGCACAGTCGGAGGCCCAGGCCACCCGGGATCGGCTGACCGGGGTCCCGAACCGCGAGGCGCTGCTCGTGCAATTGGCGGGCGAGGTCGAGCGGGCGACCCGCCATTCGAAGCCGCTGGCCGTCGCATTCATCGACATCGATCGCTTCAAACTGATCAACGATTCGTACGGCCACCGGGTGGGCGATGCGGTCCTCCGCCAGCTGGCCGGGCTCATCACCCGCAGCATCCGGGCCAGCGACATCTTCGGCCGCTACGGCGGGGAGGAGTTCATGTTGATCCTCCCCGAGACGACACCGGAGGACGCGCTGAGCCTTGTTGAAGAGCTGCGCGAGCTGGTCATGCGTCGTCCTCTCAGCGTGGCATCCGGGATCCTGGTCGACGCGACGATCAGCATCGGAGTGGCCGGGGGCCATGGATCCAATCTCCAGGTTGACCGGATCGTGGATGCCGCCGACGCCGCCATGTACGTGGCCAAGGCTGAGGGGCGCAATCGGAGCTACCTGTTCGGTAACGTCGACGACGAGACCCTGGTGCGACGGGCGGCCATCACGCCCGAGCGGCGAGATGCGGCGGCAGCCATCGGCCGCTGGGCGAGCGCCAGCGCCGCCCTGGCGCTGGCATCGGTCCTGGCCCCGCAGCCAAACCATCGCGGCCGGCCGTCGGACATGATCGCGGCGCTGTCGATCGGCGTCGCGCTTCACATGGGGCTGTCGCGGGTCGAGATGGAGCGGATTCGGATCGCGGCCCTGCTCCACGACCTGGGCAAGCTGGCCCTCCCGGGCTCGATCCTGGACAAACCGTCGTCGCTGACCGAGATCGAATGGCAAGTCGTGGGCGAACACCCCCGCATCGGGCAGGTCATCCTGGAGCAGGCCACGAGCATGCGGGATGCGGTCCCGATCGTGCTTCATCACCACGAGCGATACGACGGGACCGGCTACCCGCACGGTCTGCGGGGCGACGAGATTCCGCTCGGCGCGCGCATCGTGGCCGTCGCGGACGCCTACCACGCCATGGTCCACGAACGGCCCTATAAGGCTGCCCTGTCCCACTCGAAGGCCCTCGCCGAGCTGCGCCGCCATGCATCGACTCAGTTCGATCCCACCGTGGTCGAGGTCTTCGTCGCCATCTTCGGCGACGAGGTCCCGTCGGACGGACAGGAGGAGATCCACCGCCTCCATGCGCACGCCGAAGGTGGCTTGGAGGCCGTCGACCCCAAGGCCGCGGCGATGCTGAACGCGGGCATGGTCGACGCCGTCGACACCGATGGCCCTGTCGACGCCGATGGCGCCCCGGCAGCGACCACGACCCCGACCCCGACCCCGAAGAGCGGGGGCCAGCCTGGGATGCGGGTGTCAGGCCCGCGGCCCGCCTCTGCTGAGCCGAGCGGCTAGACCGGCCTCAGCCCGCCGCCAACCGGGTGACGGAGCCGATGGCGCCGATGATCCCCGACAGGAAACCGATGAGCCCTGCCGGCGACAGCCCACGCAAGAGCGCGATGAGGTCGTCCCCCAGCCCCGAGCCGATCTCCACCAGCACGAATAGGATGGCCACGGCCGCGCACCACGCGAAGGCGATCCCAAGGCCGATCCGCTGGGGTCGGCCCGGCACGCCTCGAACGATGCCCACGGCGGCCAGGACCAGCAGCAGCCCAACCGCCACCGGCAACGGAGCAGCCACCCCGAAGTAGGTCGTCTGCAGGAGGCCGGCATCGGCGGGATACGCGGACCAGAAGGCGAGCCCGTAGCCGCGCGGACCCAGCGCCTGGTCGGCCAACGAGCCCTCGGCCAACGAGAAGGGCAGGAACCACGCGGTTGCCAGGCCGACGGCCGCGATGGTGAGGACCATCGGCCCCAACCAGGCGCGGACCGGTCGCCGTGTTGCGGACACCGCCGCCTCGGGACGTGGAGCGGTGCCGTCGGCGGCCAGCGGAGCGGTGGCCGGGGTCATCGCGGGACGGATGTTGAATCCGCACTCCGAGCAGAACGCGGATCCCGAACGGTTGAGGGCGCCGCAGCGCGGGCAGGGCGCCGATTCGGCGGCGGAACCCGGGCGGCTCATCGTGGCTTCGTCTGCGGCCACCAGCCGCTGGCCGCAGTTGGCACAGAACGAGACGCCTGGCAGGTTCGTGGTTCCGCAGCGGCGGCAGGCGGAGGCGTCGGTCATCGGACGTCCTCTCCATGCTCCTTTGGCTGGGCCTCAGGCGCGGCCGGCAGCATGCCGGCGTCTCGGGCCGCATCCGCCAGTCGATCCATCAGCCATAGCGCCACCAGCACCAGCGCGGCGCTCAGGAACGCCAGCACGTACAGGCCGGCGCCGGCAGCCATGCCGACCGCGGCCACCGCCCACAGGGAGGCGGCCGTCGTCAGGCCCCGCACGCTGCCCCGGTAATGGAGGATGGTGCCGGCTCCGATGAACCCGATGCCGGACACGATCTGGGCCGCGATCCGGGTCGGATCGGCACCTTCGAACCCGTATGCGCTCACAATCGTGAACAGGGCGGCGCCGAGCGCAACCAGGCTGTGGGTCCGGAAGCCGGCCGCCTGCCGGTGATACTCCCGCTCGAGGCCGATCAACGCGCCAAGTCCCAGGCTCATCCCCAGGCGCAGGGCCAACTCGACCTGGAGGGCGACCGGCAAGTCGGGTGTTATTTCCATCGCCTCAACGCTCCGCTCGTGGCGCCAGCTCCTCGGTCCACCACGCCGAGATCCAGGCTTGGACGACTCCGGCCAGGATCACCAGCAGGAGCCAGATCCACACGAAGCCTAGCAGGAGGATGGGGGTCGAAGGCTCGGACAGACCACCCTCCGCCAGCCGCCTTGAGAGCGGCTGCCACACCGCGCTGAGTGCGACCACCGTGAGCAGCTGGCCGACCAGGAACGCGGCCATGGTCAGCATCGCCTGTGGAATGAGCCGATGCGCCCTCTGTCGCAGCGTCGCCAGCGCGAGGCGCCATGGCAGCCGCAGCGCCAGCGCACCCCAGGCCTGGGCCACTGATGCCGCGGCGGCCAACGCGAGGAGGGCCGGCCAGATGATTCCCATCACCCGAACCAGGTACGGCGTGGAGGGGTCGGGCCGGCCGAACGCGTCGAGGAAGGCGGGCGCCACGGCCCACAGCAGCGCGGCGGCCAGGATCACGACCGGGACGGCGGCCAGCCCAAGCCTGCCCGCGGCACGTGGCACGCTCAGGGGAACAGCGTACCGGTTGTCGGAGAGCCTCATCAGGAGGGCCACCTCTCCAAAGGCGACCGTCAGCAGCATGGTCCCCAATCCGGACAGCAGCGCGACCACCAGGGCGACCGCGTTCCAGGGAAACCACGGGCTGGCCGCCAAGCGCAACCCGAGGAACAGTGCGTCACCCTCGTCGGGCGGGGAGGCGACGACCGCCAGGAACACGGCCCAACCCGCGAACGCGAACGAGACCACGGCGCCGGGGACCCACAGCTCGGCCCGATGGGTCACCACGCGGGCAGCGGCCAGCCCGCCGCCCAGCCAGTCGCGCACCGGGGCGCGGCTAGGGGCCGGGTGACGGAGGCGGAGAGCCGGTCAGCTCCGCGATGCGGTCCAGGACGCGGCCCATCTCGTCCACCGCGTCCTGGTACGCGCCCAGGTCACCGGTGGCCAGTGCCGCCTGGACGTCGTCGTACAGGTCCTGGGCCAGCGCGATCAGCTCCGCGACGTCGTCGGGCAGAGCTCCGCCACCACCGCCACCGTCGCCGCCGGCCGGTTCCGGGATCTCCGATTCGCCCAGGAGCTGGCGGAGCGCCTCGTCGATGGTCTCCGCGAAGGCGATCCGGGTCTGGTCGGTCAAGATCACGCGCTTGAACTCGGGGAAGCTTGCCTGCGTGGAGCGCAGGTAGATCGGCTCGACGTACAGGATAGAGTCACCCATCGGCAGCACCAGCAGGTCGCCGCGCACCACCTCGGACCCAGCCTGGCTCCATAGCGTGAACTGGGCGCTGATCCGCGAGTCCTGGTTGATGCGGGCCTGGATCTGCGACGGCCCCTGGGTCGTGGTGTCGACCGGGAAGCGGAACTCGATCCGCTCGCCGTACACCCCGGGGTCCATCCGGGCCGCGACCCAGGAGATCATGTTGGGCCGGCTGGCGGCAACCAGGGGCTGGATCAGGACGAATTCCCCGGTCTCCTCGCCGGGGACCTTCATGATCACGTAGTACGGCTCCACCAGCCGCCCCTCGCCGGCGACTTCGGTCTGCTGGGTCGGGAACGACCAGCGGTCCTCCTGGTTGTAGAACGTGCCGGCCCCCGCTTCGGTCGGGGCGATGTGGTACAGCAGGTAGGCCGTGTTCTGGGCCGTGAACAGGTCCTCCGGGTACCGCAGGTGGGCAACCAGGGATTCCGGCATGGCGTCCAGCGGCTCGAACAGGCCCGGGAAGATCCGGCCCCAGGCGGCGATGATCGGATCGTCGTCGTCTGCCACGAAGAAGCGCATTTCGCCGGTGTAGGCGTCGACGACCACCTTGACCGCGTTGCGGACGTAGTTCGCCCCGCCAAAGGCCGTCTCGGCGGGAAGCGGCTGGGCGTTCGGGTATCGGTCCGACGTCGTGTAGGCGTCCCAGATCCATGCCAGGCGGCCATCGGCGGTGACCAGGTATGGGTCGCGGTCGTAGGTCAGGAAGGGCGCCAGCTCCGGAACGCGCTGCGTGATGGCGCGCCGGAAGAGCACCGCCGAGTCAGCGGTCAGCTGGTCGCTGATGAGAAGGTTCAGGTCGCCGAACCGAATCGCGAACATGAGGCGCGACAGGATGTTGTCGACCCGCACCCCGGCGGTGCCGGCCCAGGAGGTCGTTTCGCCTCCTTCGTCACCCAGGGGGAAGTCGAACTCATCGGTCTGGGTCCGGACCACCACGTAGTCGTCGGTCAACTCGCCGAAGTACAGCCGCGGCTCGCCGATCGGCAGCTCGGGATTGCGGTTGATGCCGCTGATCAGGTAGTCGGGCTGGCCCTCGGGGGTGATGGCGTTGGACACCACCGCGGTCAGGCCGTAGCCGTGCGTGAACACCAGCCGCTCGTTGGTCCAGGTCCGGGCCGCATCGGCCAGGCGGTCGATCTCGATCTCCCGTCCGGACAGCATCAGCTGGCGCTGCTCGCCATCGATCTCGTATCGGTCGATGTCGACGTCGAGAAAGTTGTAGTACTGGCGCAGGATCTGCTGCTGGCCGAACGTCACCAGCAGCGGCCGGTAGTCCCACAGGCGCAGGTTGTTGAGGGTCTCGGGGTTGTCGTCGAACAGGGCCCGGCTGGGACGCTGCTCACCGGTGAACTCGCGCCGTTCGATCGCATCCAGGTCGTAGGCAGCCCGAGTGGCGGCCAGGTGGCGCTCGATGTAGACCCGCTCCCGATCGAGCTCGTTGGGCTCGACCGTGAAGCGCTGGACGATGCCTGGATAGAAGCCGCCCACCAGGAGCGACAGCACGAACCACGCGCCTGCAGCCAGGCCAATCAGCCACAGGGTCCGGAACCAGATGTTGGCCAGCAGCAGCCCGGCCGATATGAGGGCCACCCCGGTCAGGATGAGATAGGCCGGGGCCTGGGCGTTGAGGTCGG
>DASWJA010000187.1:0-6041 GCA_036397375.1 Candidatus Limnocylindria bacterium | reverse complement strand
CTCCCCGAGGGTCTGTGGGAGGACATCCTGGACGCGGTTGCCGAACTCGAACGCCAGAGTGGCAAGCGTTTCGGCGACCCCGCCAGCCCGCTCCTGGTCTCGGTCCGCTCGGGCGCCAAGTTCTCGATGCCCGGAATGATGGACACGGTCCTGAACCTGGGCCTCAACCCGGAGACCCGCGACGGCCTCATCGCGCTGACCGACAATCCCCGCTTCGGGTGGGACGCCTATCGGCGCTTCATCCAGATGTTCGGGCGGATTGTGCTCGACGTGGACGGGGCGCTCTTCGAACCGATCCTCGAGCGGGCCAAGCACGAGCGAGGGGCGGCGACCGATGGCGACCTGGACGCGGCAGCCCTGCAGGAGGTGGCGGAGGCCTATCTCGATGTCGTCAGGTCAAAGACTGGGCGCGAGTTCCCGTTCGACCCGCTTGAGCAGCTCGACCTCGCCACCCGTGCAGTGTTTGCCTCGTGGTACGGCCGGCGGGCGCATGACTACCGCGAGTTCAACAAGATCTCTCACGACCTGGGCACCGCCGTGAACGTGGTGGCCATGGTTTTCGGCAACCTGGGCGCCGACTCGGGGACCGGGGTCGCCTTCACCCGCGACCCGAACACCGGGGAGAAGGTGCTCTATGGCGAGTACCTGACCAACGCCCAGGGCGAGGACGTGGTGGCCGGCATCCGCACCCCGTCACCCATCAGCGCCCTGCGCGACGAGCTCCCAGAGGTGTACGCCAAGTTCGAGCGCATCGCGGAACGGCTGGAGGGCCATTACCGCGACGTCCAGGACATGGAGTTCACCATCGAGCGCGGCCGGCTGTACATGCTCCAGACCCGGTCCGCGAAGCGGACGGCTCCCGCCGCGGTGCGGATCGCAGTCGAGATGGTGGGGGAGCGGATCCTGAGCCGCGAGGAGGCACTGCGCCGCGTCGAGCCGGCCCAGGTCGTGCAACTTCTCCTCCCCCGCTTCGACGAGGCGGCCAAGGCGGGCGCCGCCGACAGGCTCCTGGCCACGGGGCTCAACGCCTCGCCCGGGGCGGCCACCGGCAAGGCCGTGTTCGAGCCGGATCGTGCGGTCGAGGCGGCGCGCGGCGGCGACCCGGTGCTCCTGGTCCGGATCGAAACCAGCCCCGACGACGTGCACGGGATGCTGGTCGCGCGGGGTGTGCTGACCGCCCGGGGCGGAGCCACGTCTCACGCGGCGGTGGTGGCCCGCTCGCTGGGCCTGCCGTGCGTCGCCGGTGTCGAGACGTTGGACATCGACTACGCCGCACGGACGATGAGCGTGGGCTCGAACACCGTCCGCGAGGGCGACACGATCAGCATCGACGGCACGACCGGGCAGGTCTACCTGGGTTCACTGCCCACCATCGACCCAAACTTCGCCGAGGAGCGCTTCCTGCCCACCCTGCTGGAATGGGCGGACGCCGTGCGCCGGCTCCAGGTCTGGGCCAACGCGGACTACCCACGCGACGCAGAGCGGGCCCGCGCCTTTGGCGCGCAGGGCATCGGTCTGTGCCGCACCGAGCACATGTTCTTCGAGGAATCCCGCCTGCCGACCGTGCAGCGCATGATCCTGGCTGCCCTGGATGCGACCGATGCCAAGCGCCGGCGCGAAGGGGGGGAGACCCTGAGCGCGGACGACGACGAGGCCATCGCCACCTTCGACGACGCTCTTGCCGAGCTGGAGGTCATCCAGACCGATGATTTCGCCGGCCTGTTCCGGGTCATGGACGGCCTGCCGGTCGTCATCCGGCTCATCGACCCGCCGCTCCACGAGTTCCTCCCGGCCCACGACGAGCTCCTGGTCGAGGTCACCCTTCTGCGCGAGCGCTTGTCACGGACCGATGGCGCCGCGGCCGATGCCGCGGCGCTTCAGGCCCGACTGACCGAGCAGGAGGAGCAGCTGGCCGCGGTGGACTCCATGCGTGAGGTAAACCCCATGCTTGGCATGCGGGGCGTGCGGCTGGGGCTGATGATCCCGGACCTAGTCCGGATGCAGACTCGCGCGATCCTGACGGCCGCCGCCCGTGTCGCGGCCGAGGGTCTGACGCCGCTGCCCGAGATCATGATCCCGCTCGTCGGCCACCACAACGAGCTGCGCGAGACGCGGGCCATCCTGGAGGCCGAGGCGAAGGCGGTTGCCGCCAAATCTGGGCAGACCGTCCAGTACCAGTTCGGGACCATGATCGAGGTCCCGCGCGGGGCACTCACCGCGGACCAGATCGCCCAGGACGCCGAGTTCTTCAGCTTCGGGACCAACGACCTGACCCAGATGACGTTCGGCTACTCGCGTGACGACGCCGAGGGCAAATTCCTCATGCGCTACGTCGAGCGCAAGATCCTGCCCGACAACCCGTTCCAAGTCCTCGACCGCGAGGGCGTCGGGCAGCTGGTGCGGATGGCGACCGAGAAGGGCCGGGCCACCCGGCCCAACATCACGATCGGCATCTGCGGCGAGCATGGGGGCGACCCGTCGAGCATCGCCTTCTGCCACGAGATCGGTCTCGACTACGTGTCCTGCTCGCCGTTCCGAGTACCCGTGGCGCGCCTGGCCGCCGCCCAGGCCGCGCTGGCGGAGATTGCGGAGCGGGATCGATAACTTCCGAACCCGCTCGTCCAAGGCGCGAGACCACCAGGGACGGGCCGGCGGCTGCCCGGATTGAGCGCGGTCAGTGCCTCTCGGCGCGCGCATCCGCGGCCAGCCTGGCCCGTAGTCCCTTGAAGTCCCGCTCGAGAATCCTGGCAAGAACAGCGGTCGGGAGCAACGCGACGAGCCGAAGCCAGCCGGCGACGTCCCCCTGATATCGCGCCAGGACCCGGGTTCCGCCGGCTTCGGGCATGCAGACGTATTCGACGCGAGAATTCCATGGTGCTGTCGAGTGCCACACGACCCGTCGGTCGGCGTCCCGCTCGATGAGCTCGTCGGTGAAATGGACCTTGAACGGACCGATCCTGTCGATCGCCGACCATTTCGTCCCGATGCCTGGCGGCCCCTCCCCGATCTGGCGCCGCAGCACCACCGCAGGCGCGAACTCGGGCCATCTCGACGGATTGGCCAGGTAGGCGAACACCCGCCCGGGTGGGTGATCGATCCCGGCCTCGATCTCGACTCGTCTCCACATCGGCGATGCCTGTTCTCCGTACCTGGACCGGTCGAATCCCGCCGGCCCTTGCCACCGTGGTGGCTGAGCGGATCGGATCGCGATGGTAGCGCCAGATGAAACAGTCGCGCTGGCCCTTCTCTGTATCCTTCGCAACGCGAGCGAACGCTGGAGATGCCCAATGTACGAACTGCTGGTGTACGTCCACATCGTGAGCGCAGTCATCTGGGTGGGGGGAGCGGTCTACGTGCAGCTGCTGGCGATGCGGGTAGGCGGCTCCGACGATCCGGCCGAACTGCCCCGGATCGCGCGGCACTTCGAGTCCTTGGGAAGCCGGGTTTTTGTCCCGGCTGCCCTTCTGATCATCATCACCGGCGCTGTGATGACAGCCCAGATGTGGAGCTTCGGCCAGCTCTGGATCGCCGTTTCCATCGCGCTCTGGGTGCTGTCGGCCCTCGCAGGAGCGCTCATTCTCGCTCCGGGCTCCAAGCGGGCGGCAACGCTGTTCGAAGCGGAGGGGCCGTCGTCGGCTGCTGGTCGGCGCGTCATTGGGAGGCTGTTTCTCGTTTCGCGGCTTGAGCTGATGAGTTTCGCGGTCATCATCGCCCTGATGGTCTTCAAGCCCGGCGCCTGAGCGCGCAAGCGACATGCGACGCCGGGCCGGTACCGCTGAGTTCCTTGACGGGCCTCTGGGCGACCCTGGCGTGCTTCGCGACAACCTGAGGGACCTGCGCCGAGCGAACCGCTTCACGGGCGGTGCCTCACTATCGAAGCGGGCGATTTCTGCGCTCGTGCCGGCCCCGGCGTCCCTGACCGTGCTCGACATTGGAACGGGTGCGGCTGACATCCCGCTGGCGCTGATCGCGGATGCACGGCACACCAACAGGCGGGTCACGATCACTGCGGTCGACCGCAGGCCCGAGGTCCTGGACGCTGCCCGCGCGGCCCAGCCAGACCTGGAACGGACCCCGAACCTGGCCCTCGCCGTCGCCGATGGTCGCGCTCTGTCGTACGCGGACGCGTCGTTCGATGTCGCGCATGCCTCTCTCGTTCTTCATCATCTCGATCCCGCCGACGCGGTCCAGTTCCTTCGGGAGCTGTCCCGTGTCGCGCGGCGCGGGATCGTCGTGAACGATCTGTCCCGCCGGCCAGTCACCGTATTCGGCTCCTGGCTCCTATCCCGGGTATTCACCCGGAATGCGTACAGCCGCCACGACGCGCCGCTCTCCGCGCGCCGCGCGTACACCCTCGCCGAGGCGCGGGCGCTCCTCGCGGAAGCGGGCCTGCGGCCGATCTACGTCACACAGGGCATCTTCGGCCACCGGTGGGTGATCGCTGCGGTGCGTCAATGACGTACCCCGAAGTGATCGTCGTCGGGGGTGGCCCGGCGGGCTCGACGGTGGCCACCCTGCTGGCGCGCCGTGGCCGGGAGGTCGTCCTCCTGGAGCGGTCCCCGAGCTGGCGGTGGCGGGCCTGCGGCGTCTTCAGTTCCCCGGCGGCAGTCACCGCCCTGCGGCGCGTCGGGCTCGCCGACGACGTGCTTGCTACCGCCTCTCGTCCGATCCCGGCCATGCGCGTCGAGGTGTCGGATGGGACCGCCTTTCGTCTGACCTACGGCGACAACGACAGGCTGGTGCGGCCGGCGGTGGGATTCGAGCGCCGCAGCCTCGACAAGGCCCTGCTGACCATGGCCCGGACGGCGGGCGTCGATGTCCGAACCGGCGTGACGGTGACGCGTGCCGCCCTCGGCTCCCAGAAGCTCGTGGTCCGGGACGCCACAGGGCCGGGCGAGCTCGACGCCCGGGTCGTGATCGGGGCCGATGGGGTGCGTTCGGTGATCGCCCACGCCGCGGGCGTGACGCGGCCCGCGCGCCTGGGTCGTCGGGTCGGCCTGACCTTCCACGTCGTCGATCCTCGCCCCGGGGCGGCCACTCGTGACGCGCGGATGGTGCTCCTCGAGAACGCCTACTGCGGACTGGCTCCGGTGCCGGGCGGCAGGCTGAACGTGGGGATCGTCCTCGCCGGCGCTGCCTGGCAGCAGCGTCTGGCGGCCAAGGGCGCAGCCGCGGTCGTGAGCGAGGTCCTGTCGGCCATTCCGCCGGCCGCCGACGACCCGACCGACTGGGCGGCGGCCGAGCGGTCCGATCCGATCGAAGGTGCCGCCCCGCTCGGGCATCGGGTGGCCCGCCGGTCAGGCGACGGCTGGCTCCTCGTCGGCGACGCCGCCGGATTCCTCGATCCGCTCACCGGCGAGGGTCTCCACCGAGCGCTCGTCTCGGCGGAGCTGGCGGCCGAGGCGATCGACGGCCACCTCGGCGGCGCCGCCGGCGCGCTGCGGGGCTATGACCGCGCGATGTCGGCTCGGTTCCGCTCCAAGGATGTCGTCACGCTGCTGATCCAGGCCTTCCTCGCCCGCCCTGCGCTGATCCGCCGCGCCGCAAGCCGGTTGGCGCGCCGCGATCCGCTCCGTGAGACGATGGGACTCGTGCTCGGCGACCTCGTACCTGCCTCCCGCGCCCTGGAACCCTCCTTCCTGGCCGGCCTCCTCGGACCGTGAGCCGGTCCTCCCGGCGTAGATGAGGGGATCGTGCGCACGACTACCAGCATCGAGGTCGCCGCGCCAGCGGAGCTCGTCTTTCGACTGGCCCGTGAACCGCTTCGCTGGCCGATGCTCCTGGCCCACTACGAGCGAGCGCGTGTGATCTCCCGCGATGGAAGCGCCATCGTGTGCGAGTTCGTGGCCCGCCGCCCGTTCGTCCCCCTGCTCGGGATCGGTTTTCCGGTCGCCTGGCGTTCGCGGACCTGGGCCGAGCCGGATCACCTGCGACTCAGGTTCCGGCACCTGGGCGGCGCCACCGGAGGGATGGACGTCACCTGGCGCATCGAGCCCGTCGACGGCGGATGCCGGGTAACGATCGAGCACGACTTCAGTCCG